>JADDPR010000360.1 GCA_016781775.1 Rubrobacter sp.
GGCCCCCAGCGTAGCGAATCCTTGCGCAACCCGATCGTAGTCGGGAACGGGTGAACCGGTAGCGAAGCGGCGGGTTGGGATGCGTGTAAGGTATCGGCGTGATCGGCAAGAACGGGAAGCCTACCGCAGCAGGACCGTCGGCGGGGAGGACGAAGAGCCGCTGGGCCATCGTCGACGGCCTTCGGATGCACGCCCGAGTCCCGGCGAACCCGGCGCCCGAGGGCACCCCGGCGGTGGTTCTGGTGCACGGGCTCGTAGTTTCGAGCCGCTACATGGTCCCGACCCTCTCGCGCCTCGCCGCGGACCACAGGGTCTACGCCCCCGACCTGCCCGGCTTCGGGAGGAGCGAGAAGCCTCCCCGCGCGCTGGACATCCCCGGACTCGCGCGCCCTCGACGGCTGGATGGAGGCGACGAGCCTCGAAAGCGCCGTGCTCGCGGGCAACTCGATGGGCTGCCAGGTTATAGCCGAGCTCGCCGTCCGCAACCCCGCGCGCGTGGAGCGGGCCGTGCTCCAGGGCCCGACGATGGACCCCGACGCCCGGAACCTGCCCCAACAGGCCGCGCGGCTCGCACTCGATGCTCTCCTCGAGCCACCATCTATGCTGCTCATCGAGGGGCTGGATCTCCTCGCCACAGGCCCGCTGCGAGCGCTGCACACCTTCCGCCACGCCGCCGACGACCGAATCGAGGAGAAGTTGCCCATGCTCAAGGCGCCGACGCTCGTCCTGCACGGCGCCCTGGACCCCATCGTTTCGCTGCGCTGGACAGAGAGGGTAACCGGCCTCCTGCCCGACGGCCGGCTCGTCGTCGTACCAAAAGCGGCTCACGCCATGACCTACAACGCCCCCTCGGAAGTCGCCCGGCACGTCAGAGCGTTCGTGAGAGCGGATACCATCCGGTAACCCCCGGCCCGAACCCCACCCACGATGCCCCGCCCCGAACTTGCGGACCGTCCTCGACACGAAGCGTAGGATCAACCGGATCATGTCCGAGGTCACGGGCCAGCCCTACAAGAAGATCGACCGGAACACCGACCGCGACTACATCCTGAGCCCCGAGGAGGCCGTCGAGTACGGCGTCATCGACCAAGCCGTAACCCGTCCTGGCGGGGACACCCGGACGAGCGACGTGTAGGACCGAACGGGGCAAGGGGGCTCGCCCCGTTCGGTCCTCGATGGGGGGCGAAGGCCGTGAATCTCCCACGCTAGTACCCACGCCACCGATCGGGCTACGAATTCCGGACGGGGGCTACCGGGTTCGCATCAACCAGGGCAAGCCAAGTGGTGCCCCCGTCGTCCGCAGCCCCACCTCGCAGTCGGGGCCGCGGACGACGCCGAAGCTCTGAAGCACCGTACGGGCCGACGGGTTTGGGCAGGTTTGCTGCTCGTCCCTACTCCCCCACCTCTCTACCGGCAAGGAAGGAGAGGATGGCCGCGTTCGTCTCCGCCGCCCGCTCGAACATGGGGACGTGCCCGGCCCCTTCGAGCAGGAGGAGGCGGGAGTCCGGGATCTCCGCGCGCAGGACGTCGCCGGCGGAGGGCGGGACCAGGGTGTCGCGGTGGCCCCACACCAGGAGCGTCGGGGCCGTTATCTCGCGAAGGTAATCCCTCACGTCCTGGGCAAGAAGCTCCCGCGCCGCGCCAAGGAGGGTGAGCGGTCCCGTTCTCAGGGCGTCGCGCGCGAGGACGGGGAGGAAACCGGGGGTCATGTAGCGGCCGGCTTGGAGGAGCGGGATCAGGTACCCCGGCATGGAGCGGCCCGTCGGCACCCCTGCGGGCGCCACCAGCACGAGGCGGCGCAGTGTCTCGGGACACCGCGCCGCCAGCACGATGGAGATGTACCCGCCCATCGAGTGGCCGGCGAGGTGCGTCCGCTCCAGGCCCACGGTCTCCATCCAGGAGGAGAGCCAGTCCGCTGCCTCGGAGAGGACGAAACCGCCCTCGGCGCGGCGCATCGAGCCGAACCCCGGCAGGTCCACGAGGTAGACGCGGTGGTGAGCCGCGAGCACCGGGACCGTCCTGTCCCACCAGCGCGTGGAGCCCGAGAGCCCGTGCACCAGCACCACGGGCTCACCCTCGCCCGCGACCTCGTAGGAGAGGCGCCTCCCGCCCACCGAGGCCTCGTACGCGCGCACCTCGACCCCCGCCAGCCTTCGGACGTTACCTCCGCGCAACCCGTTGCGCGTCGTTGCGTTCCTACCGCCGGGCACCCTCGTAGTCCCCTCCATCTTCGACGAAAACCGCTTCGGGCCTTCGCGGCCCTCGTGCGTAATTTGCCCCGCGACCATCACCTCGAACCCCGACGGTCGCGCCCCTCAGGATAGGGGCCCAGGCCGTTGATGGGACCGTTTTCGGCCCTGTTCCCCCAGCGTTCGGCGCCCGTCCGGGGCGGTAGCACAATGTGAAGGGCCAGAAACCACACCCAAGGTATGGCAACACGGCAACCATCGCTCGAGCTGGACGGGGAGAGAGGCACCATCACAAAACCCCAGGGGAGAGGCGATCTACGTCCGCAGGCAGCGCGGCGGCGAGATCTACGCCGCCCCGTCCACCGAGACGGAGGTCTGCGCCCGGAAGCAGAAGATCACGGAGAACGTAAGCGTAAACTGGGACGGCGACCGCTGCACGGCGGAGAAGATACGACGGTCAAGAGCTGCATAGACTTGGCCGCTAAGAAGCTTGGTCAGATAGCGAGTGATGTGGAAGACGTATAGCAGGCCGCCAAACTCGACCATACGCACGGGGCCGGGAAGGACGTTCTTTCCGGCTCCGTTGGTCGTCGCAGACCGTCCCCGGGTTGGTCCGCGAGTTTCGGCTCCGCGTCTTCCGGTTCCTCCGGCCGCAGAACTCCTCCCCGGTTCGAAGGGGCCGGCCGCCGCTACCCTCCCCCGTGCTGGCGGAAGAACCGGAGCATCTCCTCGGAGGCGTTCGGTCCCTCGGGGTCGGTGAAGGAGCCTTCGGGGTCGCCGCCCGACCAGGCGTGGCCCAGGTCTTCGACGATCCATTTCTCCATGATCACGCCGCCCTCCGGGCCCTCGTAGACGTATCTGACGTAATCGTAGCCCTCCGGAACCCGTCCCGGTAGAGCGTCGTCCGGCTCGTCGGTGACGACGTCGTCGTCCGCGCCGTTGTCGGCGTAGTCGTTTGTCTGCGCCCATTGCGAGAGCGATTGATGGGCGTTCACGACATCGACCACTACGTCTTCCTCGCCGTGGAAGACGATCGCGGGGGTGACCCGCGCCTCCGCCGGGCGTGCGCTCTCGAAAGCGAGCCGGCCTTGCCGATCGGGATCCGGCCCTCCGAACTTCTGAGCCGCCACGGCCGCCATGGCACCATCTGCGGCGGCATACTCGAGCCCCGAATGCACGCCGACGGCGGCGTAGAGCTCCGGGTAGGTCGCCGCCAGGACGGTGCTCATCGCCCCTCCGGCGGACATCCCGGCGACGTAAACGTGACGGGGGTCTACGCCCTGTTCGTCGATGACCTTCTCGGTAGCGCCCGCGATGATCGAGGGCTCCCCCATGCCCCGTTCCTGATCGGAGGGCTCGAACCAGTTCCAGCACCCCGACCGATTCGCGCCCGGGTCTTGCTCCGGGTACAGGACGAGGAACTTCTCCCGCTCGGCCAACGCGTTCATCCGCGTGCTGGTGGCGAATTCTTCGGCGTCCTGCCCGCACCCGTGGAGCATGACCACCAGGGGCGTGGACCCCGCGTCGCGGCCGTCGGGGACGTACAACCAGTACTCGCGCTCCCCGTGCTCGTTCGCGAAGGAGCCCCGGGAGAAGGAACCTCCGGCCGATAGGTCGCCCTCCCCACCGCAAGCAGCCGCAACGAGCGCCAGAAGGAACAGGACCAACACCGCCACCGTCCCGCGCAAGCTATGCCTCCCGAATCCTCCTCCCGCCTTCATAAGTATTCCGTTGTACCCCGCGCGGCCTCAACATACGATGCCACTGCCTCGCAACGGCGTAAGCTCCTACCGGATCTTTGAAGCCCCCGGCGCCAAGCTTTGCCACTCGCTCGTGCAAGGCGGGGAGGATGGACCTATCAGGTCCCCCTCGTATTTCGGGTTGCCGGTCGAGGAGGGATGCGCCGAAGTTTATGGTGATCACAACGAGCAAACTTCGGGTCCGGCGTTGGTCGGGGAGATAGCGAGTAGAGGGTGGTCATCTCCCCTACCCCCTTGCGCACGAAACCCTCAACACGATTCGGCACGACGGCCTTCACCCGCAGAATCCGGGCAAGGACACCCCACCCGGGTCCGGCAGATGGAACACGCTCTTACTGGCCGAAGGGGAACGTCTCCGGCACCTCACCGCTCTCGCGCGGCTCGACGTGGAGCGGTCGTAGTGCATGGGTCTCGTCGAGGTAGAGGAAGGCGTCGTAGCGCCGGGGCAGGACCGTCGGCACGTAGTTGCCGAAGCGCTCGTAGGAGGGATCGTAGACGACCCCGATGGCGCGGTGGGCTCGCGGCTCCATGAGATTATCCTGCCCCTCCGCGCCGCCGTCGAAGACGAGCAGCTTGTCCTCGTTGCCAACGAGGTGCAGGAGGTTCTCCCAGCTTCCCGCGCGAGCTTCCGGCATCGGCATACGCTCCATCGGCGCGCCCCACTCGTGGGAAGCGATGACGGTGCCCCGATGGGAACCGAAGCCGACGATAACGACGTTCTCTTCGCCCAGGCGTTCGCGCACGAGTTGGCCGACGTTCACCATCCCGGCGTCCGCCATGTCGGTGTAGCGGGCGTCGCCGACGTGGGTGTTGTGCTCCCACACTATCGCCTTGGAGTCCGGTCCGTGGTGGCGTAGGAGGCGATCCAGGGTCTCGTCCATGTGACGGTCGCGGACGTTCCAGGAGCTCGCGCTGCCCCGGAGCATGGAGCGGTAGTAGTTCTCGGCGTTCTTTACCACGAGCGCGTTCTGATCGGCGTCGAAGGCGGCCTCCGGGTCCCCTTCGTACTCAGGTAGCCTTCCGCGGAGCTCTGAGAGCATCGCCAGGGCCTCTTCCTCGCAGGAGTTCGGCACGAAGCCTGTCGCCCACGCGTACTCTTGCGGATTGCTGGCGTACGGCTCGAAGCACCTGTAAGCGCGCCGCGCGGTGGGCACCGCGTCCGGGTCCACGCGCTCGAGGAACCGCAGGATGGCCTCCATGGATTCTCGCAGGGAGTAGACGTCGAGGCCGTAGAACCCGACCCTGTCCTCCGGCGGGAGCCCGTCGTTGTGCCGTCGCAAGTCCCCGATGAGGCCCGCGACCTCCTCGTTCGCCCACATCCAGGTCGGCCAGCGCTCGAAGACGCGCAGGACCTTTCGGACGTCCGTCCCCGAGTCGGGGTAGCCCTTTACGTACCGGTTCACCCAGTAGCAGTCCGGCCAGTCGCCCTCGACGGCGACGAACGAGAAGCCCTTCTCCCGGATCAACCTCTGCGTGATCCGGGCCCGCCACTCATAGTACTCGTGGGTGCCGTGCGAGGCCTCCCCGAGTAGGACACACCGCGCGTCCCCGATGCGCTCCAGGAGCGGATCGAGGTCCGCGTCCTCCCGGAGCGGGTAGGAAATCCCGCGCAGCCGCTCCACCAGCTCCCCAACCTCCCGATCGCCCCGACCGAGGATCCGACCTCTGAACTTGCCCATCATCGCCTCCGTCTCACCACCCCTTACCTTTTTACCCCGTCCGAGGTGCCTAGCCCCACCGACGGCGGCCGCCCGGGGAGTGCGGAGGAGACGCCGA
>JADDPR010000276.1 GCA_016781775.1 Rubrobacter sp.
GGGCGAGGGAACCTATCGGTTCCCCGGTGAACGGCTCGTAGTACTCGCCGAAGCCGCCACCCGCCGTAAGCTGCTCCAGAGCCGCCCTTCGCAGCCGCTCGGCACGTTCCGCCTCGCCGGCCCGGAGCAGCGACCACCACAGGAGCCAGTTAAAGACCGGCCAGGTCGGCCCGCGCCAGTAACTGCGCGGATGAAACCCCGGCTCTTCGGGGCTGGTGCTCGGCGGCACGGGCCAGCGCAGCCCGGGGTGCCCCGCGAACGCCTGCGAGTCGAGACCCTCGAGGAGGGCTTCGAGCCGCTCGGGGCTCTGCCCGCCCGCTACGAGCGGAGCAAAGCCGGCCACGGTACGCACCCGCAGCGGCCTGGCGGCCCGCAGGTCGTAGTCCAGGCAGAGCTTGAGGTCCTCGTCCCAGCACGCCTCGAGGCCCCGGCGGCCGCGCTCGATCCAGGCGGCCATAAGCTCCCGGTCCCCGTCCGGGGCTCCGACCACCTCGGCCACGTCCAGCAACGCCTCGTTGGCGGCGACCAGGATCGCGCTGGACAGGACGTCCTTCACCAAAAACGGGTGGGAGCGGTAGATGACCCTCTCGTCGCAGCCGGCCCTCTTTACCAGCCTCACGAGCCAGAGGTAGCGGTCGTAGTCCGCGTCGGTGGGCCTCTGGGAGGGGTCGTCGACGTGCTGGAGGTCGTAGCGGGGGTAAGGCGGCAGATCGCCGACCTCCACCGCCGCCAGAGCGGCGTCCCAGCGTGGCGAGTTGTCGGTCCCGGACCCCCAGGGGTGGTAGATGGTAACGAGCCCGGAGCCCTCGGGGTCCCGGTCGGTGGCGAGGTACCGATGCCAGGCGAAGAGCTTGGGGTAAATGTCGTGCAGGAAGGCGCGCGTGGAGGAGAGAGACTCCTCGCCCTCGCGCCCGGCGGCTTCCCAGATGCGCCAGACGGCGACGGCGTGAACCGGCGGCTGGCCCAGGCAGCTGGTGTACGGTGGCGCGGGCGGGGCGTCGGGGGAGGCCGCGGCGCAAGCCCAGTGCTCCGCGCCGGGATAATAGCTGTGGGGCGGAGCCTTCGGGTTGAAGACGATGTGGGGAACCCTCCCGGTGGCCCATTGGTGGGCGAACAGGGTACGCAGTTCGCGGGCGGCGCGGCGAACGTCGAGGTGGGCGAGCCCGATGGCTATGAACGCGCTGTCCCAGCTCCACTGGTGCGGATAAAGGGAAGGGGCGGCACGGGTCCAACCTCCCATGTCGTTTCGGCGCAGGACCTTCTCTGCCTGCGAAGCCAGCTCTTTGTGCTCGAGAATGCGCACTTGGATTTCCTCTCTCGTATTACCCGGGACCCTCCCCTTCTAGGACGCCCCGGGGATGCCGTCTCGGTCCTCCCCCACCCGCACCCCGTGCTCGTAGACCAGCGCGCCCCCGAGGTAGCCGGAGAGCCCTACCAGGGCCGCCCCGAGCGCAGAGAGGGCCAGG
>JADDPR010000161.1 GCA_016781775.1 Rubrobacter sp.
CAGCAGCCCTCCAGGCCCCGGCGGCCGCGCTCCATCCAACCCGTGATGAGCGCGTGATCTTCCTCCGGCGCCTCGATCAGTCCGGCGATCTCCAGCAGGGCTTCGTTGGCGGCCACCAGGATCGCGCTGGTCAGCACGTCCTTGACCAGGAAAGGGTGCGTCTCGTAGATGGAGGCCTCGTCGCAGCGGTGGGCGCGCTTGATCAACCCCATCAGCCACAGGTAGCGGGCGTACTCGGCGTCGGTGGGCCTCTGGGAGACATCTTCGACGTGCTCGAGGTCGTAGCGGGGGTAAGGCCCGACGTCTCCGACCTCCACCGCCTCTAGGGCGTCGTCCCACCGCGGGGAGTTGTCCGTCCCGGACCCCCACGGGTGGTAGATGGTCACGAGACCGGACCCCTCCGGGTCCCTGTAGGTGAGGAGGTAGCGGTGCCAGGAGAGGAGCTTGGGGTAGATGCCCTTCAAAAAGGCCCGCGCGAAGGAGACATCCTCGTCCCTACGCCCGACGGCCTCCCGGATGCGCAGGGCCGCGATGGCGTGGACCGGCGGTTGGCTCAGGCAGCTCGTGTAGGGAGGCGCGGGCGGGGCGTCGGGGGAGGCCGCCGCACAAGCCCAGTGCTCCGGGCCCGGGAAGTAGCTGCGGGGCGGGGCGTCGCGATTGAAGACTATGTGGGGGACCTTGCCGGTCTTCCACTGGTGGGCAAAGAGCGTCTCGAGCTCCCGGGCCGCGCGTCGGGTATCCAGGTGGGCCAGTCCTATGGCTATGAACGCGCTGTCCCAACTCCATTGGTGCGGATAGAGGTTCGGCGCGGCCTTGGTCCACCCCCCCATGTCGTTCCGGCGCAGAACCTTCTCGGCCCCGGAGATCAACCGCGTCCCTCCGAAACTGGGGAAACCAACGACGTCGTCCACCGCCGCCCCACCGGGCTCGTCGTCCTTCGTCCGGCTCTCGTTCTCGCGGCGTCGGTCCGGACGGGTGCCGCCGCTCACTGCGTCGGGACTACCGGCCGGTGTGGTCCAACGGTCCGAGTACATCTCTTCTCTCCTTTCCAAGCTTCGGGCTCTACATCGACACCGACTACTCGACGTCCGGGCTCCTTACCTTCCCGCGCCCCGGAAAAGGGATCGTGGCAAAAATGTCTCTGCCAGCCAAGGCAGAAGATGGTGCCCACCGTAGAACCAACGGACGAGTGCTGGATCGCCGTGCTACGCGACCGAAGAAGGACGAGACGCTCGCCGAGGGATAAGAATCGGTGGGCGCGGGAGGGCGAAGGAGCATGGGGGCAGAAGGAGCACACCCCGTTGGATGAGAACCCGAAGGATCTCGAGAAGGTCTTGCTGGCGGTGTCAGGCACGCGCGAGGAGGAGATCGGCTGCGACGAGTGCTTCGAGCGGCTAGAGCGCTT
>JADDPR010000223.1 GCA_016781775.1 Rubrobacter sp.
ACGTGGACCTGCCCGAGAGGAGCCTCGTGCTCGGGGGGGTGAGGCGAGGAAAGGCCCTCATGTCGCGGGGAGACACCGTCCTCGAAGCCAAGGACCACGTGTTCCTGATCGGCGAGACGCGACGCATCCCCGATTTGGTACGTGCTGTGGCGACTAATACCAGACCGGTCAGGGACGTGACGATCTTCGGGGGCGGGCGCATCGGGCTGCGGCTTGCCCTGGCCTTGGAGGAGAGCGGTATCGCGGTAAAGGTCGTCGAGAAGGACGAGGCCCGGGCCCGATATGTGGCTGCGCAGTTAAAAAGAGGGTTGGTGCTCCACGACGAGGGGGTCTCGCGAGACTTCCTGCTCCAGGAGCGGGTGGACCGGACGGACGCCTTCGTCGCCGTCACCGGGGACGACCGGGCCAACCTCTTGGCCGCTATGTACGCCCGTCAGTTAGGGGCCGCTCTCACCATCGCGGGCCTCGGCCGAGGTGAGTTTGCCCCGCTCGCCGACGCCCTGGGGGTGGACATTACCGTCTCCCCCCGGCTGCTGGCCGCCGGGGCCATAAGCCGCTTCGTTCGGCAGGGAGAGGTGGTGGCCGTCACCTTACTGGAGAGCGGGGCCCGGATGATGGAGATGCGTGTCCCCGAAAGGAGCCGGATCGCCGGTCGGCCTCTCTCCGAGGCGGGGTTCCCCAAAGGAGCGATCGTGGGGATGGTCGTGAGGGACGGAGAGCCATTCATCCCCAGCGGCAGGGACGTTCTCGAACCCGGGGACGACGCGGTGGTGTTCACGGTCGAGGAGACCGTGAAGAAGGTGGAGCGCCTTATCCACTCCTCGTAGGCCCAAGACTCGGGTCCGTGTCAGGAGCCGCAAAGTAACCGGCCGATGGCCTGAATTTTTATCCGTCCTTGTAACATCGGCCGGCGGCTCCTCCCGTTTTCGGCTGCCCGAACGCCTCAGATGGATCGAAGACCGAATAACTATTCGCTCCAGCTAATAAATACGCGTCCAACTTCCGAGAACGAGGCCTCCCGGCAGTTCTTCCCCACGGTTCCCGAGCATTACCTTGCGGCTCGTGGCATGGACCCGAGAACTGGGCCTCCTCGGAGCGCGGGTGGTGGAGCAAGAGAAGGAACGGCGGGTCCTCCGGTCCGCGCAGGAATTCGTGGCGGGGTACCGGTAGTAAACGGGTAATCGGCAACGACCTTCACGTTTCTTACTAACCTGCTACGGTGCGGGGGTCGGAATCGTCCGTTTCGGACAGATAGTAGCCGTTTGCCAAGCCCTCGTACTGTCATCAGGATCCGGTTGCGGCGTTCAACGAAGCACGAGCAACGCATAATGGAAGTCGAAGCGGGGCACTTGCTGCATACAAGCACGGTTATAGGAACCAAATACAAGGTCGTTGTAATTTACCCGTTTACTACCGGTACCCCAGACCGAAGGACTACCCACAGCGCCTGGCGCCG
>JADDPR010000319.1 GCA_016781775.1 Rubrobacter sp.
CTTCAGCTTGTCGATGATGTGGCGCGCGTGACGGTCCGTGAGCGGAACCCCCTCCGCCACGCGGTACCAGCGGAGACGCTCGTCGTCGTGCACGTCCGCCAAGTCGGCTATCAGGTCCAGGCGGTCGTAGTGCGCGCCCCGCTCTTGCTCGTGGGCCAACTCGGCGAGCGGCCTGCAATCCGCCAGCAGCCTCAAGAGCCGGCCTACGTAGGGGGGCTCCCGCTCCGCCGTTCGCAGCGCCTTCTCGGTGAGGATCTCAAAGTTCGCGGGAGCGTCAAAGGGTACGCGCCGCCCCCTCACGCCGTGCCCTCCTTCCTTATCGCCTCGATATACGCGTCCCATCGTGCCCACAGGACCTTCGCCAGCCTCGCCGTGTGCTCATCTATGCGCCGCCTCAAGCGGTCCGCGTGGCGGGGAGTCGTCACCACAGAGACTCCGACGGCGGGAAGTGTGGAGCCTCTACGCGCCGTTTCGAGAGCTCGGCGAGGTGCCTGAATATGTCCAGGACCTCCTCCTTACGCCGTTCCTCGCGGATACTGATCTGGTGACGATCCCACAGCAGCTCTATCCAACGAAGGTACCTTTCTTTGTCGTCCCAGGGAGGCGACATGCCCCTCATGCGCTCCCCTCCCCTTGCTTCTTCTCTTCGGCCAAGAACTCCAGGAGCTCCAGCGCCACTTCCTGCGAGTACCAGCTGCCGCGTCCGCCGGGCTTGCGCCAGACGAGGATCCCACCTCGTATACGCGGCTCCCACCCGGCGGCGAGCAGCCTTTCCCTCGCCTCCTCGCAGCCCCTCCTCAAAACAACCCCAAAAAGCACAAGTCCGCCACGAGGGAAGCCGCCGCGTAAACCGCCGCCCAGAACCACGCCGCGCCCCGGTCCCCCTCCTGGGGAGCCATGAGCAAGAACGCGGCGCTTATCGCGGCCCAGGACGCAGCGGCGACGAACGCTCCCAGGTACGCCATCCTCTCGGCGCTCACGAATCCCCCGGTTGCACGTCCGGGTCGAACTCCTCCTCCTCGACCTCCAGCTCCAGCATCATCTCCGCGACCAGCTCGGGGGAGGGCTCGTCCCGGAGGAGCCCTCCCAGCATGAGCTGGCGGGTGACCTCCTCGGGGGGCAGCTCACGGAGGAGCGGGTTGCGGCGGATGGCCTCCCTCAAGGCCTCGAGGACCTCCCCCTCGCGTCCGGGTCGTCCGGGGGGTGGCACGTCGTCTATGCTCATCTCGCTCCTTCCTCGCCACTTGTGGGCGCCCGTCTCTCCTCGGGCGCGTCCGGCACGGGGCGGATCCTGCGCCGGCGCCACGCGGCCATCAGCTCCTCCCGCCTCTCCTCCGTCCGCCGGAGCCGCCGTTCCATCTCGCCCCACGGCGACCTCGTGGGGCGCCGCCCCATCCTCTCGAGGTCCGCGAGCAGCTCCTCGACGGGGTTCCCCGGCTCGCGGCGCGGAGCCGTCACGAGGCCCT
>JADDPR010000063.1:0-1748 GCA_016781775.1 Rubrobacter sp.
CTCGTCGCCGGCCTTGGCCTTCGTCTCGATCCTCTTGCGCTCCTCTATGTCGCTCCACCGATTTATGCCCATGTCTCTCCTTGTCCGGGTGAAGGCCAGGCGGGTGAGCGCCAAACTCCCCGTAACGCGTGCCAACCCCTGGATGCTTTTACTGCGCTCGTACCCGGCTTGCCAGAGCGGGAAACGGCCGACCTTGACACCGCGCGTTGGTCGCGGCGTGGGACGTTTCCTCCGTATTTTCGTCCTTGCAAGCCCTATGGCAGAGAAGCCTCCGGGTACCGGGAGATTTCTTTACCTCGAATCGTCTCGGGAGGCCCGCCCCGTTCTCTCTGCCAGTTCCGTGTCAGAGCGGCGTCCACCCCACGGGCGCCGCTGTGCGCTCGTGTCCTCTACCATCCGTCACTTTATGTGTCTGTTGGTCCTTGGTGGGCGTTACCAATCCAGAGCCTCGCGGGCGACGGGTTTGGGCACGGTGTGGGGGCCGTCGAACTCCCTGTACAGGACCTCGTAGCCCTCCCGCTCCAGCCGCGGCACGATTTGACGACTCGTCCTGTCGATGGGGAGCACCTCGTCGGCGGTGCCGTGCGAGACGAAGACGGGGGGCTTCCCCCTGCGCTCCGCCGGCGCCGAGAACCCCGGCGAGAAGGCGACGACGTGCGTGAACAGGTCCCCGTTGGTCAGGCCCAAAGAGAGGGCGTAGGAGGCCCCGTCGGAGAATCCCGCTACCACCAACCGCTCGGCGTCCACAGCCAAGCTGTTGAACGTCTCCCGTAGCGCCCGGTCGATGAACTCTACGTCCGGGCCGTACCCGCCCATCAACGCGTTGCCGCCCAACACGTCCCATGTCCTCCCGCGCGACTCGGGCGCGAGCAGGACGAGGCCGGCCTCGTCGGCAAGACCGAGGAACGGGGAGAGGCCGCCCCGGGCGTCGCCACCCGCGCCGTGCAGCATCACGGCTAGGGGCGACGGCCGGGCTGCATCGTAGCCCGCGGGCACGTAGAGGAGGCCGTCGCGCCCGGCGGAGCCTTCGAGCCCCAGCGGCCGAAGGCCGGTAGGAGGAGAAGGCGCCGTCGCCTCTGCCGCCGTCGGCAGAGGCGACGGCCTGGACAGCAGGCGCCCTCGATCCTCCCCTTGCCCGCAAGCGGCAAGCAGCCCGGCGGCGACGGCGGTCACCACCGCTCCTCCGGAGAGCTTCAGGAAGTCCCGCCGGTTGAGCATCTTTTTACCCGTACTCTTTTTGCCTTCGCGCCTCACGGCTTCCCCTCATCGGGTTTGCGCTACCCTGACGCGTTTCTCCAGCCACCGAGAGACGATCCCATCCTTATGGTCATCATGGCGTACCCATCACTCAAGGCACATTCGCCGGTGCAGTCCCGTAGACAGGGTGCCTTGTGAAACTACCCTAGCGTCTTGCATGCGATGCACTACGGTACGGTGTCTCGGCCCGGCAGGTTCCCTGCCGGGCCACCTCAAAGCGTACCCTAGATGGTACGGAGGTCGGACAGGCCATGTTACACGATCCGTCGCGGCCGAGCGAAGACCCCTACTATTGCCCTGAACCTTGGCCCTTTCGACCATCCGTTTGACGGGCGGGTCCGCAGGCAGGGTCCGCCCGCGGACCCGCGGGGAAGCAAACAGGAGCTGCTTTTCAGGCCTGGTCCCAGTAGGTGACCTCGTCGACTTGGCGGCGGACGAACCTGACGTCCCCGTCCTTGGAGACGACCGCCAGGACATCGGGCAGCTCCTGG
>JADDPR010000063.1:1873-5694 GCA_016781775.1 Rubrobacter sp.
CCACGATCTCCGTCGGCTCCTCCTCGACCCTGTACCCCTCGACGTCCAGCGCCTTGGCCCACGGTCGCCACGTCGGGGAGCTTGCCGGAGATCTCGCCGCCGAACCCCAAGAGCTCGTAGCGCCTCGTCATGACGACCGCTCCGTCGACCGTGGCCAGGGCGGCGATAAGGTGCGCCACCTTGAGGATCGCCTCTTCGAGGGCGGCTATCCCCTCGTCGTTGCTCTCCTGGTACTCCCTCCAGCCCACCGTCTTTGGAGGAGTCCGGGCTCCGTCCGCGTCTCCACCAACGCCGTCGTACCCGTGCGCCTGGGCCAGACGGTTCATGATCTCGACGATAAGGGTGCGGAAGCGTCTCCACGGCTCGCCGTCCGAGATCCCGTACTTGAGGTGGACGTAGCGGGCCCCGGAGAACTCCTCGGTTCGCTCCGGGGGGACGAAGATCACCGTCCCGCCGCGACCGAAGTTCTGTACGGTCGAGACCAGCCGCTTGAACATCTGCACGCCGATCCTGCGCGCGAGGTCCGGGTCGAGGGGGGCCCACCTCTCGCCGTCTCGTTCGAGGGCGCGCTGGCGAGCCGCCGAGTGCAGGTCCATAAGCTCCGCCCTCGCCGTCGCGAAGCCGGCCGGCAACCACTCCGAGTCGAAGACGTCCATCGAGGCGTCCGAGAGGGCGCCGTTCTCCAGCTTGCCGACGATCTCGGAGCCCTTGCGCACCTCCAGGCGACCCGGACCGGTTACGTGCATGACCGGCAGCGGCGGCAGCGGCGGGGAGGTCACCCGGCCGCCCTGGCGATCCCTGAGCCAGCGGGGCCCGGAGTGTAGGAGCCCCCAGATCCTCAAGCCGTGCTCTTCGTCGTGTCTGACCCCTACGATCGAGCGGGGGTAGTCCGCGGCGGGGGAGAGGCGACGGAGTTCCTGCGCGTTGAAGGGGCGGGGTTTTGGGAACTCGAGGCGTTGCAAGCCATCAGGGGGGGCACCCTCCAATGGGAAGACCTCGGGCCTGCTTATCTCGAGCCGGAAGACGACGGGTTGATCCTCCTCGTGCAACAGGCTTGCCTGGTAGCAAGTAGAAAGCACCTCTTCGAGCACGGAAGCCTCGGGTAGAGGATCTACGGGGGGAATGTAGGAGTCGGGGTCGTGACGGTCCGACCCGTCGAGGTCTTCCTCCCACCTCGCCGCCACGAACGCGGCGAGATCCTTCGGGTAGGCATGCTCGGCGTTCTTCTTCCTTTGCCCTGACCAATTTAGAGATGTCTCGTCCACCATCCCGAAACCTCTTCTCCCACACATGAGGGCAAGCCCAGAGCGCAGATGCGCTTCCTTGTGGAGGGGCGCTTACTTACGGTCCCGGCAAAACCCCATTCCGACATAATGGTCCGCTACTCGACAGGAGACGCCTCACTCGTCGGGAACCTGGGGAGCGGCATCCAACATAAGTACCCATGCAACAATCCCTCTACTCCTGCCGCGAAGCTCCACCGAAAGGTTGGTGAGGCAGCTCAACTCCTCCCCTTCGGGGACAGGGGGAACTAGCTTTCTCGCAAGCCTGCGAACACACCAACCCTTTGAACTCTCGCCACGACCGCCTCGCTAGTCGAAAGGCCCGCGGTTTGCTCGGCGCCACGTTCTTCCCGATCCGCTGGCCACGAGCTACACCGACTTCTTTACCACGGCGCTAAAAGCAAAAGCTTCGGGCCGGGACCGAAACGCATCCCTGGGCTCGTCGGAAGGGCGCGTCATGGGGGCTGGCCGGTGCAGCGAGATCGCGTTCGCTCGCGGATCTTTGCCGCCAGAATCGAACGCGAAGTCGGCTGGTGGGTGCATTCACGAGTAGGAACGGGTGTTCGTACGCCATCCACGATCCAGAAAGCCTCTTCGATTTCGTGCTCTTCTTCGGCTACCGCAGATTACGCCATTCTTCCGGAGACACCCTTGCCTGGCGAAGGAGGCGGATCAGCAGGTCCCCATCTATACCATCACGGCATGCGTTGGGAACCCTCAACGTCGTATCGCCCCGGAGCAGGTACTCGTGGTTGGTTCCGCAATAAGGGCCTTCGAAACCCAGCGCGCGCAGGGAGCGGATGAGATCCTCCCGGCTCATGAGCGCCTGGGGTCGAGGGCGAGTGAGCCGCCATCGGGTGGGGAACCGATCTCGACGCCGGCGATGGAGGGGATCGCAAGGTTGCGCGCGAGCCTCAGCGCGATCCATCCCTCGAGAACCTCGACGAGCTCGGCAGGCGCCCGCTCGACCGTCTCGGCGTTGCTCCAAACGCCCCGAAGGGGCGGTATCTCGCCGTAGATGCTGCCGTCCTCCAATATCTCGAAGGTGGCGTTGTTCGTGGCGGCCCGGACGTATCCGGCGATCATGCTTGCAGTGTAGCCGGGTTTGAAGGGGCCACGTGGCTACGACCTCCGGGCCTCGAGGTTAGGCTCCCGCTGGTGCTCTCGTCATTAGCCGCATCCTCGAAGCGCCCCTGAGGAGGACAAAGAGTAGGTAGGAGGCCTGTAAGTCGGAAAAACAGGGTTTCGAATGCTTGTGGGCGCCGATACCGATTGCACCCAGGGCGAAGCATCATCCTACCCATAGGGTTCCGTCCCTCAGTACGGGATCTTCCAAACGCTTCTGCAGGTTGTAGATGACGTCTTTTCTCTCCACCACGAGGGGCCAGCCCCGTTGCCGAGCTACCTCCAGAAGGGCGCGGTTGGGGTTGAAGGCTATGGGGGTCTGGACCAGCTCCAGAAACCCCACGTCGGAGAAGGTGTCTCCCATGCCCACGGACCCCTGAAGGTCCGTGTTCGCCTCCTCCAAGAAGCGCTCCAGCACGCGCCGCTTGTTACCGAACGGGTTGTCCAGCACCTCGCCGGTGTAGCACCCCTGTTTGTCCTTCGCCAGGACCGTGCCCCAGGCGCGATCGAACCCCAGAGGCCTCAAGAAGAGCTCTATGATCTCCTGCGGAGAGCCGGAGATGGCGATCAGGTGGTAACCGGCTCCCTTCAGCCGAAGAGCCATGTCGCGGGTGTAGATGTGTAACCTCCTGCCGTGCTCCTCCACCTCGGCGCTTGCGCATCGCCCTAGTCTTGCCGCGGAGACGCCCTTCAGCTCCCGCATGAACAACCGCACCACCAGCTCGTCGTAAGCGTCGTAGGAACCCCGGCGTTCGACCCAGGCGTAATAGACCTGACTCAGCTCCTCCCGCACCCACTCCGAAAATATCCCCTCGTTCACCAAGCGTCGGGTCAAGGCTGGCAACAGGCCCCGGCGAAAAAGGGTGCCGTCCACGTCGAAGACGGCCAGTGGTCCCTTGGACCGATGCGCGCTCTCCTGCATGAAGCGGATTATGCCACCGACGCAGTGTGTGATTCGGCCGGGGGCGGCGCTGCCCCAAGTGGCAGCGCCGCCGCTCAATGCTGTGCATGGCCTTTGGATGTGAAGACTCCTGTTTCGATCGGCATTGGTACCGTACGGGCCGCCCCGTTCCGTTGCGGTTTGTTCTGCGGGCCTCTTCTCGAGCGTGGGGTGCGACCGTCGGCGTAGATGCTCCCGTCGTGGGTTTTCCTGCGGTTGGCAGTATCGAGTAACCGTATAGAGGCGCTGGGAAACCGATGACAGGGAGTAAAATCGAGTTATGCCGATGAGGAGAAAAGCGTGAACATTCGGGTCCTCGACCCTAGGGTGGCCCAGCAGGTCGCGGCCGGCGAGGTCGTGGACCGGCCCGCCTCCGTGGTCAAGGAACTGGTCGAGAACTCCCTGGACGCCGGGCCCTCACACGTCGAGGTCGAGCTCGGCGACGGGGGCACCTCGCGCATCCTCGTCCGCGA
>JADDPR010000038.1 GCA_016781775.1 Rubrobacter sp.
TTTCGCGCTTCGGGAGCCGGGTGACCCTCGTCCAGCACGCGGACAGGCTCCTAAACCGCGAAGACGGGGAGGTCGGCGAGCTCATCCGGGCGGCCTTCGCGGAAGAGGGAATAGAGGTCCTGACGGGACGGAGCGCGAAGAAGGCCCGCATGGACGGGGGAACGGCCGTCGTCGAGCTCGACGACGGCACGGAGCTCGAGGCGGACGTGGTGATGGTCGGCACGGGCCGCAAGCCGAACACGGAGGGGCTCGGGCTCGACTCGGTCGGGGTGGAGCCGAAGGGCAAGGGCCTCCCGGTAGACGAGCGCTGCCGGCTCGCCGAGGGCGTGTGGGCCGTGGGCGACGTAACCGGGGTGTTGCCCTTCACCCACGTCGCCATGTACCAGGGCCGGGTGGTGGCCGACAACATCCTCGGCAAGGAGCGCAAGGCCAGCTACCGCGGCATCCCCAGGGTCGTCTTCACGGATCCGGAGATCGCCGCCGCCGGCCTGACCGAAGAGCAGGCGAAAGAGCGGGGGATCGAGGTCGCTACCGCTACCCTCGACCTGACGCAGTCGCTCGCCCGCCCCTGGACCTACGAGGAGGACCCACGGGGGCACCTGGGGCTCGTGGCCGACCGGGACCGGGGCGTGCTCGTAGGGGCCTGGGCCGTCGCCCCGCAGGCGAGCGAGTGGATCCACCAGGCCTCCCAGGCAATCCGGGCGGAGATTTCCATAGACACGCTCCTCGACGGGGTGGCGCAGTTTCCGACCTACTCCGAGGCTTACCTGAAGGCGTTGGAGCAGCTGGACCTTTAGCCGGCGCGGGAGGGAACGCGGGTTGTTGGTCGTCGGAGAGCAACGACAAGGAGGTAATCGATGACGGAAGCGAAGAAAGAGTACGGCGTGGTCGGGCTGGGCAGGATGGGAGGGAACCTGGCCCGACAGGCCCTGGAGAAGGGGATGCGCGTGGTCGGCTCCACGCGCAAGGGCGCCCCGCAAGAGATGATCGATGCCGGTCTCGTCGAGGTCCGCTCCTTCGGGGACCTGAAGGAGCGGTTGTCGCCCCCGCGGGCGGTCTTCCTGTACATCCCGGCGGGGCCTGCGGTGGACCAAGTCCTCGACGACCTCGCCGAGAATCTCGAAGAGGGCGACGTCCTCGTGGACGGCGGCAACTCCTACTGGGGCGACTCGATCCGCCGGCACCGACGCTTGAAGGAGCGGGGCATACGCTTCGTGGACCTCGGGACGAGCGGCGGCGTCGAGGGGGCGCGCCACGGGGCCTGCTTCATGGCGGGGGGCGACCCCGAGGCGATCGCGGCGTCGAGCCGATCCTGCTAGATCTCGCGGTGGAGGGCGGCTACGTGCACGCGGGTCCCCCGGGGGCGGGGCACTTCACGAAGCTCGTCCACAACGGCATCGAGTTCGGGATGCTCCAGGCGATCGGCGAGGGCCTCGACCTCCTGGAGCGCTACCGCGACGACCTGGACGTCGCCGAGGTGCTGCGCTGCTACCGCCACGGCTCGGTCATACGATCCTGGCTGATCGACCTGATGGAGGCGGCCTACCGCTCGAACGGAGGGATGCAGGACGTCCCCGCTTTCGTCGAGGACACCGGCGAGGTGAACTGGCTCGTCGACGACGCCCTGCGCATGGAGACGCCCATACCCGTGATCTCGCAGTCGGTGATGCAGCTCTTCGCCTCACGCGACGACGAGAAGAATTGGGCCCGAGGAATCGCGATGATGCGCCACGGCTTCGGCGGCCATGCTTACGGCAAGGACGAGGCGACGGCCCGCGAGCGCCGGGAAGGACGCATCGGGGGCTTCCCCGACGATCGGTAGACGCCACGAACGCGCGTGTTCGAAGCGGAAAGTGGCGTTGGGGTAAGAGGATCGGGAAGGTCAAGCGATGGAGCGAAGACTCGAAGGCAAGGTGGCACTCGTAACGGGGGCCTCCAGCGGGATCGGCCAGTCGATCGCGGTGCGTCTGGGCCGCGAGGGCGCCGCGGTAGGGATGAACCACCTGGCGGATACGGACGAAGGTGGGGCCGAGAAGGCCGTACGGGAGGTGATGGACTCCGGAGGCCGGGCCGTGGCGCTCCGGGGGACGTCTCCAAAGAAGACGACGCGAAGCGGATGGTGGGGGAGGTCGTCGAGGAGTTCGGGCGCATAGACGTCTTGGTGAACAACGCCGGAATAGAGAACGAGCGCCCCTTCCTCGAGATGGCCCTCGAGGACTGGGAGAAGGTCCTCTCGGTGAACCTCACCGGGGCGTTCCTGATGTGTCGTGAGGCCCTCAAGGTCATGACCGGGAACGGGGGCGGGACGGTCATAAACGTCTCCAGCGTCCACGAGCGCATCCCGTGGCCCAACTTCGCCCACTACGCCGCGACGAAGGGCGGGCTGAAGATGCTGACCGAGACGCTGGCGCTGGAGTTCGCCAAGAGGGGCGTGAGGGTGAACGCGGTGGCCCCCGGGGCCATAGCTACGCCCATAAACAAGGAGAAGCTGAACGACCCCGCGAAGCGGGCGGAGGTCGAGAAGCTCGTCCCCTGGGGCCGGTGGGGAGAGCCGGAGGAGGTGGCCGCCTGCGTCGCCTTCCTGGCCTCCGATGAGGCCTCTTACGTGACCGGGGCGACGCTCTTCGTGGACGGGGGGATGGCCCTCTACCCGGGCTTCGAAGGGGGCGGCGGGTAGAGCGGCTAGGGCCGAGCGGGCGTTCTCGAAGGTCGATCGCGCCCGCTACCCGCGTCCCCAAGGGTAACGCCCATCGTGCCGCTCCCTCCGGACTCCCCGGCGGGTCTTGCTCGCGGCGCGTCTCCGAGCGCGGTGTTCTAGAGAGGGCCGATTCGGAGGTCTTCCGGCGGACCAGTCGCGCCGCCGTCGTACAAACAACGGGGTCCGGCCCGGAGCACGCCTGGCAGGGCGGATACCGAGCCGGTCCCGACTCCGACCAGACCTCGTCGCGACGGGGCGACGACCGGGGAGGAAAGAGGGCGAAGGCGCACCTTCGCGGTGCGGCGGCGGGTCGGGACGTGCTAGGGCAGCCGAACGATGTCGCTCTCGGAGAAGATGTTGCCCACCTTTAGGCCCAGGGCGGGTCCGGCGTAGAGGGACGGGGGTACGCCGATGTCGGCCAGGTACAACTCGCCGACCCGCGCCTCGACGCGCGGGGCCCGCAAGCCTTCTTCGGGCAAGGCCAGGGTCATGGTCGCCGCGGCCCGCACGGCGGGTGCGAAGGCAGTGCCGGTGGTGGTGTCGACGCCGGAGGGAGCGTCCAGGGCAAGAACGGGAGAGTCTTGGGCGTCGGCCCAGCGAATGAGTTCGCCGGCCGTGCCCCTGGGCGCCCCCCTTCAAGCTGTAGCCGATGAGCCCGTCGACTATCAGATCGGGGTCCGGATCCCCGACGGCGGTTTCGGATGACCCGACCTCCACCCCCATCCGGCGGAGGATGCGGAGCTGATGGGCAGGGACCGGCACGAAGCCCTCGTCGGGTTTGGTCACGAGGACCCCGACCCGCGCGCCCCAGTTGTGCAACCGCCTCGCGCACACCAGCGCGCCGCCGTTGCCGCCTGTGCCGGCCAGTACGGTGACCCGCTTGCCGCGAGGGTCTCCTCCCAAAAAGTGTACCCTGCCCAGGTGGGCGAGGGCGCGCCCGGCGTTCTCCATCATCTGGACCAGCTCTATGCCGAAGTCCTCGATCATGGCCCGGTCCACCTCGATCATCTGCTCGGTGGTCAGGTAGGGGATCTTGCCCCGGTAGGTCGGGAACGTCACGGCGTTTTCTTCACCTCGGCTTTCGCGCGCCGCGCACCGCCGCTCGTCGGAGGGATCGGGCACTCCTAACCCTCCGGGGGGCGCCTGCGCTACGAACGGTACGCACCCGCACCTTCAACTTTGAACATCGGTCTACGCGTCCGCGGCCGGAGGCCCCCTCGGAACCGTTCGCGTGCGAGAGTATTAGACGTGGGGTGCGGGCCGCAGCGTGAGATCGTGCCCCGCCTCTTCGTCGGCGAATCCGGGGCTCAGCCAGCGCCGAGAGAGCGCCTCAACCGGGACCACAGGCGCCCGACCGGACCGCGGCCCCCTTCCTTGAGGGCCTCCAGCAGCGCCCCGAACTCCTCGCGGCAGTCCCCGCACTTTCGCAGGTGGTCCTCGACCAGCGGCATCGCCGCCGCCGCGTCGAGCCCGGAGAGCTCCATCTCGACGAAGCGGTCCAGCCGCTCGAAGCACTCGTCGCAGCCGATCTCCTCCTCGCGCGTGAGCGACAGCGCCATCACGATTTTTTCGAGATCCTCCCGATCCGCATCCACTGGGTCACTCCTCTTGGACAGGTACCACTTAGACCCTCCGCGCCCATCAATTATTACCTCTCGGCGAACGCCGCGAGCAATTCTTCCGGGGAGAGCCCCTCCTCCTCCATGCGCCTCTTGAGCCGCTTCCGGGCGTCGTGCATCAGCTTGTAGAGGGCCCCCCTGTTGGTGCCCATGCGCCGGGCCGCCTCCTCGAGCGGCATGCCCTCGAACATTACCACCGTTATGGCCGCGCGCTGTTTGTCCGTTAACTCCTGGTCTATGAACTTTCGCACCAGGGCTAGCGCGTCCGCGCGCGTCGAAAGCTCCTCGGGGGTTGGCTCCTCGTCGGCGAAGGCGTCCTTGCGGCTGCCGGTCCGCTCGTGCCGCTCGAGGGCCTCGTCCAGTGACACGTCGCGCCAGCGCAGGCGCCTCAGCTCCGTGAGGGCGACCCTGACGGCGATCTTCTGCGCCCACGTGGCGAAGCGGCTCTCGCCCCGGAAGGAGCCGAGGTTTCCGAGGACCTTCACGAGCGCCTCCTGGGCGAAGTCCTCGACCGCCTCCCGGGAGACGTCGCGCCGGGACCCCAAAGCGGCCCCCAGCCCGCGCACGAGCAGGACACGCAGGTCGGCGAGCGCCTCGTCGCGCGGCGGGGGTCGCAACTCCGCCAACCACTGCTCGTTGGTTCGTTCCTTCTTCGTCATCGGCCGGTCATTGTAGCCGAGAGGGCCGGCGTCTGGCCCAGTGGGGGAGTCGGAAAGCCCGGATCGGCGACGACGGGGTCGGGCCGAAGGTACGTACTCCCGACGGGAACGCGCACTCGAAGGCTAGCACTACCTGCCGGTGCCGACCGGGCGGGCGCAAACCGACCGGCTGAACCTCGTTGCCGTCGGCACCAAGACCGACGAGAAGGGCTGCGTCCGGGTGGACGAGAGGCTGGAGACGATCGTGCCGGGGGTCCTGGCGATGGGCGACGTGAAGAAAGGACCGGCCTTTCTACGCACACCTCCCACGACGATCTCCGCGCCATCCGCGCCAACCTGCTCGACGGGGGAGGGGGGCATCGAGGGACGCCTGGTCTCCTACACCGTTTACGCGGACCCCCAGCTCGGCGGGAGGCCCGAGTGGGGGAGACCCGCGAGCAGGGCCACGACTTCGAGGTCGCCCGGATGCCCGCGAAGCGCGTTGCAGGGTCGATGGAGATGGACGAGACGCGCGGCTTCACGGAGGCCATCGTCGATACCGACACGGGTAAGATTCTCGGCTCAGCGGTACTCGGGGCAGAGGGCTTGGCGAGGCAGCGTCGATGCACCACATCGCGATGATCGGCGGATCCGCCGTTTGCGGCCCTCCGGGACGCCGCGCTCGCCCAACCCGCCCTCGCCCAGTCCTTCAACACCCTCTTCGCGGACCT
>JADDPR010000269.1 GCA_016781775.1 Rubrobacter sp.
GCAGAAGCCGCCGGCGGCGCCCGTCGGTGCGCGGTTGAAGGACACCGGGGGAGCTTATCGCCCGAGCCCCATCTAAGTCTACGCGGGGAGGCCCGCGCGAAGGAGGAAGAGCAACCATGGTCGAGAAAGAGACGTTGGTAGGCCCCGAGGCCGGCCTCCACGCCCGCCCCGCCGCCGTGTTCGTCAAGAAGGCCAAGGAGTTCGACTCCGACATAAAGGTGGTCAAGGACGGGCGCGAGGCAAACGCGAAGAGCACCCTGAAGGTAATGACCCTGGGCGCGAAGAAGGACGACAAGATCCTCATCCGGGCCGAGGGGGAGGACGCGGAGGCGGCCGTGGATGCCCTGGTGGAGCTCATCTCGGCGGAGGAGGAGTAGGCTCGTGGCCGGATACGTGAGGCTCGACGGCGTCGCCGCCTCCGAAGGGGTCGCCGTCGGCCCGGTCTACGTGCACCTTCCCGGAGAACTGAAGCCCGAACGCGAGACCATCTCCGAGGGCGGGGTCGAGGAGGAGTTGGAACGTTTCCGGGGGGCCATCGCAACTGTCGTGGAGAAGCTCTCCGCGACCGCGGAGGAGATGCGCGAGGGCGGGAGCGAGGGGGAGGCCGGGATCTTCGAGGCCCACGCCGAGATGGCCGAGGACCCCGAGTTCCACTCCGAGGTCGAGGAGCGCGTCAGGGGCCTCATCAGCCCGGAGGCCGCCGTGCTCGCCGTCGGCGAGGAGTTCGCCGCCCTCTTCGCCGACATGGAGGACGAGTACCTGGCCGCCCGGGCTGACGACGTGCGCGACGTGGCGAGCCAGATCGCCGCCGAGCTCATGGGCGGTAAGGCCGCCGGGCTCGAAGCCCTCGCTGAGCCCTCCGTAATCCTCGCCCTCAACCTCGCCCCCTCCGACACGGCCCGCATCCCGAAGGGGATGGCTCTGGGCTTCGTCGTCGCCGAGGGCTCCAGGACCTCGCACGTCTCGATCATGGCCCGCTCCTTCGGCATCCCGGCGGTCGTCGGGGTGGGGGCGGCCCTGGAGGACGCCCTCGGGGCCAAGACCGTAGCCCTCGACGGCACGGAGGGCTACGCCATCGCCGACCCCGACGCGGACGCGGTCTCCCACTTCGAGCAGAAGCAACGGGACAACGCCGCGGAGGCGGCCCTGCTGGAGGAGTACAAACACGTCGAGGCCCGCACTAAGGACGGCCGCCGCATCGAGGTTGCGGCCAACATCGGCTCGGCCGAGGAGGCGGAGGGGGCGCTCGCGTGGGGGGCGGAGGGCGTGGGGCTGTTCCGCACGGAGTTCCTGTTCATGAAGAGGACGGACCTGCCCTCCGAGGAGGAGCAGTACGAGGCCTACCGCGAGGTGGCCGAAGCCTTCGGCGGGAAGCCCGTCGTCGTTCGCACGATGGACGTGGGCGGGGACAAGGACCTGCCCGGCGTGGACCAGCCCGAGGAGGAGAACCCGTTCCTGGGCTGGCGCGGCATCAGGATGTGCCTGGACGTGCCCGGGCTGTTCAAGCCCCAGCTCAGGGCGCTCCTGCGCGCCGCCCCTTACGGCAGATTGAAGGTCATGTTCCCGATGGTCGTCGACACGGTGGAGTTGCGCGGTGCAAAGAGAATCCTCGAAGAGTGCCGCCAAGAGCTTGAGAGAGAGGGGAGGGAGTACGGCGAGTTGGAGGTCGGGATCATGGTCGAGACGCCGGCGGCGGCGATCCGGGCCTCCGACCTGGCTTCCGAGGTCTCCTTCTTCTCCATCGGGACGAACGACCTGGTCCAGTACACCCTCGCCGCCGACAGGGGCAACGAGCGCCTCACGCGCCTGCAGAGCGCGGACCACCCGGCGGTGCTGGACCTGATCGGCAAGACCTGCGAGGCGGCTAAGGAGGCGGGGATCTGGGTCGGGGTGTGCGGGGAGGCGGCCGGGGAGCCGGAGATGGTCCCGAAGCTCGTCGAGTTCGGCGTCACCGAGCTGAGCATGAGCGCCCCCTCCATCCCGAGGGCCAAGAAGGCGATCTCCGAGATCGGGGAGTAGGGAGCACAGAGATGCCGCTTACCGGTGACCACCCACCCGGCCGACAGGAGTAGCGTGGGCGGCCCGCTCATGGAGCTTGAGGAGCCCTGGGTCTTCGGGATGTGGCCCAGGCGGCTACTCATCTACGAGGACCGCATCGAGGTGCGCGATTTCGAGCTGCTGCGGGAGAAGACCCTGTCCACGGGGTTCGGTCGAGTAGACGGGGTCGTGGTCTCCGGGGCCGGATGGTTCGCCAACCTCCTCGTAACGGTGCGGGGGAGCGAGCCGGTCCTCATGAGGGGCTTGAGCAAGAACGCCGCCGAGCGCGCGAGGGCCCTGATCGAGGACCACACGACCCGGTCCAACGGCCGCCCCTCGCGGCCATCTCCTCCGGCAAACCCCGACGCGGAACACCTGGTGCGCGCCCTGGTCGAACTGCGGGACGCCGGCCTCCTGAGCGAGGAGGAGTTCGAGGCAAAGCGCGCGGAAGTGACGGCGAAAGAGGAAGGGCACCGCTGAGCGACGGTTGGCACCGCCGCACGCGGAAGAAAGGACCAAATCCATGGCAGACAGCAAGTTTGTGTACGGGTTCTCGGAAGATCCGGGGGAAGGTGCCCTGGCCCTTTGCGGGGGGAAGGGCGCCGGGCTGATGCGGATGCGCGGGCTCGGCCTCCCGGTGCCGGAGGGCTTCATCATCTCGACGGAGGCCTGCACCCGTTACATGGAGTCCGGGGATCTGCCGGAGGGCCTGATGGCCGAGGTCATGGACCGCTTGGCGCGCCTCGAAGAGGCCACGGGCCGCAGGTTCGGGGACCCCGAGAACCCGCTGCTGGTTTCGGTCAGGAGCGGAGCCCCCGTCTCCATGCCTGGGATGATGGACACCGTCCTGAACCTCGGCTTGGGCGAAAGAACCGTCGGGGGCCTGGCGAAGAGCACCGGTGACGAGCGGTTTGCCTACGATTCGTACCGGCGCTTCATCCAGGCTTTCGGGGAGATAGTCTTGAAAGTGCCCGGGCACCTCTTCGAGGAGGCCATCGAGGAGATGAAGCGCGAGCGGGGCGTCGAGGCCGACACGGAGCTTACGGCCCCCGACCTCCGGGAGTTGGTGGAGCGGTTCGAGGGCATCGTCGCCCGAGAGGCCAACGCCGGCTTCCCGGAGGATCCCAAGGAGCAACTCGAGCTGGCCATAGGGGCGGTCTTCGACTCTTGGATGGGGGAGCGGGCCGCGGCGTACCGCAGGGAGTACGGGATCCCGGAGACTTTAGGGACGGCCGTCACCGTGCAGCGGATGGTCTTCGGGAACATGGGAGAGACCTCGGCGACCGGGGTGGCGTTCACCCGCGATCCCGCCACGGGGGAGCAGGGCATCTTCGGCGAGTTCCTCCTCAACGCGCAGGGCGAGGACGTGGTCGCGGGCATCCGCACGCCCAGGCCGCTCGGGGAGATGGAGCGGGACCTGCCAAACGCCTACCAACAGTTCCTGCAGACCGCGGAGCGGCTAGAGCAGGAGATGCGGGACATGCAGGACCTGGAGTTCACGATCGAGCGCGACAGGCTGTACATGCTCCAGACCAGAAGCGGCAAGCGCACTGCGGCGGCGGCCCTCAAGATTGCGCGCGACATGGCCGAGGAGGGTTTGATCTCGCGCGAGGAGGCTGTTCTGCGCGTCGAGCCCGCGTCGCTCGACCAACTCCTCCACCCCCGCGTGGACCCGGAGGCCGATCTGGAGATCCTGGCGCACGGCCTCCCCGCCTCGCCCGGGGCGGCCACGGGCAAGGTAGTGCTCACGGCGGCGGAGGCCCGGGACCGGGCGGAGGCCGGGGAGGCGGTGCTCCTCGTGCGCCGGGAGACCAACCCCGACGACGTCGAGGGCATGTTCGCGGCCGAGGGGGTGCTGACGGCTCTGGGGGGCATGACCAGCCACGCGGCGGTCGTCGCCCGGGGGATGGGCAAGCCCGCGGTGACCGGGTGCGGCGCGCTCAAGGTGGACCCGATGGGGAGCGGGTTCGAGTTGGGCGGCGAGAGGTTCGAGGCCGGCGACGTCCTCACCATCGACGGGGCCGACGGCAGGGTCATGCGGGGCTCCGTGCCGCTGGTCGAGCCCGAGCCGAGCGAGGATTTCGAGGCGATACTGCGGTGGGCCGACGAGGCGCGTGCCCTGGTGGTGAGGGCCAACGCGGACGCGCCGGAGGACGCCCGGCGGGCGAGGGAGCTCGGGGCGCAAGGCATAGGGCTGTGCCGCACCGAGCACATGTTCATGGAGGGCGAGCGTTTGAGGATCATGCGCGAGATGATCCTCTCGGAGGACGACGAGGCGTTGCGCGAGGCCTTGACCCTGCTGGAGCCCATGCAGCGCGAGGATTTCGAGGGGATCTTCCGGGCCATGAGCGGGCTGCCGGTCACCGTGCGGCTCCTGGACCCGCCGCTGCACGAGTTCCTCCCCGACTCCAAGGACCTGGCCAAGGAGATAGCCGAGCGCGAGGCGCGGGGGGAGGGCACCGAGGAGCAGAGACGGCAGCTGCGCGTCGCGGAGGGCCTTGAGGAGCGGAACCCGATGCTCGGCTTGCGGGGCTGCAGGCTCGGGCTCTTGCGGCCCGAGGTATACCTCATGCAGGCCCGGGCCATAGCGCAGGCCGCCAGGACCGTCCGGGAGGCCGGGGTCGAGCCTCTCGTCGAGGTGATGATCCCGCTCGTCGGCTTCCCCTCGGAGCTCGAGAGGATGCGGACCCTGCTTCTCGCGGAACTCGGCAACGAGGGCTTGCCCATCGGAACGATGATAGAGCTGCCCAGGGCGTGCGCCGTGGCCGGGGAGATCGCCGAGGTCGCCGACTTCTTCTCCTTCGGCACCAACGACCTCACGCAGATGGTCTGCGGAATAAGCCGCGACGACGCCGAGGAGAAGTTCCTCTCCGAATACTTGAGGAGCGGCATACTGCGCGAGAACCCCTTCGAGACCCTCGACCAAGACGGGGTGGGCCGGCTAGTCCGGATGGCCCGCGAGCTGGGGCGGGCGACGAACCCGCACCTCAAGCTCGGCGTCTGCGGGGAGCACGGCGGCGATCCCAAAAGCATCGCCTTCTTCCACGAGACGGGCCTCGATTACGTCTCTTGCTCGCCCTTTCGGGTGCCCGGCGCGCGCCTCGCGGCCGCGCAAGCCGCTCTGAGGGAGCGATCGACCATGAGACAGCCGGCCTGAGTGCACGCGCACCCACCCGCCGCGCGTGCGGCGGCGAGGGCATTCGAGTGCCGCCGGGTACAATCGCAGGACCGGACTCAAGGGAGAGAGGGGTTACGTAGTGAACGGAGAGAGGATCGACACCGCGGGGCGGGTGGAGCGGATGGGACCCCCCTTCGCCCTCAAGTATGGCACGGACTACGCGCTGAGCGACGAGGTGGCGAACGAGGCAATCTACGCTCTATTCACCGACGACGACCGGGTACGCGAGCGGATCGTGGAACTCACCGGCTCTCGCGTCCAAGTCGAGGGGACGAAGCTGCCCGAGGAGTCCGACGACGGGGTGACCAAGGTTAACGTCACGCAAGTGAACCCTGCTTGAGTCCATCCGTCACCCTCGCGACTCTC
>JADDPR010000488.1 GCA_016781775.1 Rubrobacter sp.
ACCGGTAGTTTGTTGCTAACGGGCATAGAGGTAGAGGTTCCTGCCGGAAAACACCCGCTCAAGCAGCGCTTTCAGCTCCAATGGTGGGGGCAGATCGGAGAACGCCCTCCAGTAACGCCTGAGCATTATCCACGGCTCGAGCCACGCTCTTGTCGCCCTCAATGCCTCTGGCCAAGACGCCTTCATCCTCCTTCCTGCCCCTTCTCCCGGGCCAGCCGGTAGGTCGTCCTCCGTTCGCTCGGCCGGCGAGCGCCCGTCGCGGGCCCACCAGCAGAACGAAAACGCGCAGCACGCCAGCTACCAGTGGCGGCGTATCGCGACGTGGCCGCGGGGAGCACGCCTCATCGGCCCACCCCGGTCCTCCGAGACCGCAACTGCCCATTACTGGTTTATCCAGCGGCTTCGGGGTTTAATGCGTTCTCACCGCATCAACGTACTGGAGCACCCGTTATGGATGAGTTCGTCGACGATCGAAACCCCGCCCCGGGGGACGACCCGCCCGTCACCGCGGTGGCCTCGAGGCGGGTCAAGCCCGGCCGCGAGGGGGAGTTCGAAGAATGGGTGTCCGGCATCATGGCCGCCGCAAACCGGTTTCCCGGCTACATGGGCTCGGACGTGTTCCGGCCCAGCGACCCCGATGACGACGAGTACAGGATCGTCTTCCGCTTCGACCACGAAAGCAGCATGCGGGCCTGGGAGACCTCCGGGGAACGCCGCCGCTGGCTTGAGGAGTCAAGGCCCCTTCTCCAAGAGGACGAAAAAGTCCGCGTGCTCACGGGCCTGGAGACCTGGTTCACGCTGCCCTCGAAGCCCGCGGAGGCGCCCCCGCCCCGCTACAAGATGGCGGTGGTGACCTGGCTGGCGGTCTTCCCGCTCATCACGACGATCTTCTTGGCGCTCGGTCCCGTGCTCAACCAGTTGCCCACGCTGCTGCGCTCGCTGGTGCTGACCGTGATCATGGTTTCGCTCATGACCTACGTCGTGATGCCCCGCATGACGCGCCTGTTCTCCTTCTGGCTCTACCCGGCCCGCGGGCAGCGGCGGGGACGTGCACCGGTAGCTCGGAGCGCTCAGGAAGGCCCGCTCGCACGTCGCCGACATAGCTAGGCTCGCCGAGATGACCAAGAAGCACCTTCACGAGGGCAGGTTCGAGGACGCCGTAGCGTGCCTGCGCCCGATCGAGCAGCACGCCTCGACCGGCAAGGACGCCCTCGGCCGGCTCTCGGAGGAGTAGATGACGTTCCAAGGACCCGTCCGGGACGGAGGGCCCCGGGGCCCAAGGAGGATGCGCCGTTGGTTTCAGTGGCCTTAAGGAGGCTTTGAAGGGGACGGGGGACGAATGCGCTACCTGCCCCCATGTCTCCCGACCGCCCCCGCCGCCATCCAGGCCGCGCCGATGCTACACGGGGGGTAAGCAGATCGAGAAGGGTTCCCTCTGCTGCCTACAGGTGGGGGTTGCGAGTGAACCCCCACCTCCCGAATCCGGCTTGAAAGCGCGCTTTACTCGGCGAGAGGTGGCAGAGGTGGTAGTTGCGCTAACTTAACGCCGCTTTCCCTCCTTCTCTCACTTCTCCTACCGCCTCGCCCACTCCTCCCTCTACCTAAACCTCCCGCTTCGCGTGTTTGTCTTTCAACCCCCACCTCTACCACCTCGCCGGAGAAATCCGGCTTATCTATGGAGTTTTATGGTCGGGTAACTACCACCTCAACCCCCACCTAACCCGCACCCGACCCCCACCCCGCGCTATCCGGATGGGCTTCGGGTAGCGCCTTCGGGGACGGTTCCGATGCCCCGCGGGCCGCGGCCTTCAATCGCGGCCTCGTCGAATACCGGGCGAAACTACCGACTTCATCCCTACAATCTAGGTGAGCACACTGGTGTGATTCCCTCCCAAAGGGGATATATTGTCGCCACTCGAAGGCCAGTTCGATACGTTAAGTTGCCGGCACACCGGGAGGGAAAGCGATTGGATATCAGGGAGGTGCCCGCCCGCTCTTCCGAGGGGAACGTCAACGTGTTCGTGGAGATACCCAAGGGCAGCCGCAACAAGTACGAGTACGACGAGGACCTGGGGATGGTAACCCTGGACCGCGCCCTTTACTCGGCGGTGCATTACCCGACCGATTACGGCTTCGTGCCCGGCACGCGCGGCACGGACGGCGAGCCGCTCGACGCGATGGTGATGGTGGACGAGAGCACCTTCCCCGGTTGTCTGGTCGAGGCGAGGATCCTCGGAGTCCTCGCCGTACGCTCCAGCAGCGGCCGTCTGGAGCAGAAACTGCTCGGAGTGCCGGTACGGGAGCCTCGCTTCGCCGAGTACGGGGACGTCTCGGACGTACCCGGGCACCTGCTCAAGGAGATAGAGCACTTCTTCGAGGTGTTCAAGGACCTGGAGGGTAGCGACGTGGGAGTCGTCGGATGGGAGGGAGCGCGCAAGGCCCAAGGGCTGCTCGACGAGGCCGTCCGGAAGGCAAAGAGGGGCGGGGAGTCCACCACGCCTGTCTCCTGACCTGCTCCTCGGTGGCGGACGCCAACGCCGCCAGATGTTCTCTACCCCTGTGCACCAGAACCTCCACGACAAGCCCTTCGTCGTCGGTGGCCTCCGGGTAGCGACCTCAAGGAGTGCCCCAAAAGGCAGGCTTCCTGCGGTCATCTTGTACTTCCAGACCACCTCGGCGGCCGGATATGTGCCGAAGATAAACCCCGGGGGCCTCTCCGGGCCTACCGTGTGGGGGCGCGGTAACGGCGCTTTGGGTGGGAGATTCCTCCATGCGAGGTTAACGTCTCCCCTTACGCCGCGCCGTTCGGCGAGGAAGGGAAGAGGCCTGCTACCGGCCGCCCCGCCCATGGCACGCCCAGTGTCGTTGTAAGGGCCTGCATAGCCCGGCGAGTCCCTTCGGGTGCGGAGAGCACCGCTTCAGCTTGGAGGACGTTTAAGGTGGCTTCGAAACACCCCTCGCTTGTCCGGGCGTACAGCACATGATGATCCTACCAGCCGGTACCACTTCGAGGGTTTGGCCCCCGATAATGCCGACCTCACGCCCGGGAGCTGGTCAGGTCGACTGAGGAGAAGCTCGTAGTTCCTCCACGACCTCCTCCGAGCTGGAGAACTCGGGGCGGCCCAAAGTCCCGATCCTGTCCACCAAGGCATCCGGAGCGTTGTTGCCCTCGGCGGCGGAAATTAGGTCGGCTTTGCTGGCTGGGTATTCCACCCCCTCGAAGTACTGGTGCGCATCGTCCGGGTTGAAGTCCATGCTTCCTCCTTCCTGCGACCGGTTTGGATTCGCTTTCTGAGGTGTACCCCCAAGGGATGCGACTAAATCGCTGTCGATTCAGAGTAGGGCGAGTTGGGCCTCCACGGTGTGCGGTACGTCCTGCGGACATCACCGGCTGGCACCGCGACTACGACCCCTGCATCTGGCGCAGCAGGGCCACTGAAGCCCAAAAGCGCGTCGGCTGGGAGATGTGGGTGAGGATGGAGAAGGTCATCGCCCTCATCCTCGACGAGGCGCACCGGCTGCAGGTCAAGGAGACGATGGAAGCATCGGGCGAAGGCCCAGAGAAATTCTACGGGGGCCGCCTTGATTGAGCGCCGCTGGGGACGGACGGGGACGGCTTCCGCACGCCCGCCGAGGCCGCCTGCATCCTCCGCATTCCCCTGCGCCGCGCCCCGAAGTGTACCTGTCCTCGGGGTTGGCAGACAACAGAGGGCCGAGGCCCAAGGAGGGACCCCGGCCCGCCGTAGGCTTTCGGTATCGTAAGCCTTAGCCCCCGCCGCCTACGGCCTTTATCACGACGCCGGTGCCGTTGCAGTTGGTGCACTCCTCGCCGCCCTCGAGCTTGCCCGAGCCGTCGCACACGTCGCATATGGTCTCGGCCGCCCCCTGCGTGCCGGGCTCCACCTCGTCGCCGGGGGCCGGCGCCCTCTCCGGATCGGAGGCCTCCTCCCTGGGGGCCTTGGGCTTCTCCTCGCTCATATCCCGTCCTCCTCCTTGCGGCTTCTCGCGTTCCTACGGGCCTCGGTTTTGTACCCACGGATTGGGCGCGTGATACTCATCGTGTCCCGGGTGCGAGAAATCCGGGGCCCGAGGGACCGGGCCGGTTCGGCATCCAACTATTGAGATACCGGAAGTACGGGCGTTCCCGGCAGCCGCCTAGCCCGAGTTCGATGGGTCGGGGCTAGGAATCTCGCTCCAGCTCCTTGAGCTTCTCGACGACCTCGCGCTTCTCGTCGTCCTCGGCCGGCCCCTCGGAGGCCTCCAGGCGCGAGGAGGCGTCGCCCTTCTTCCCCTCGGGGACCTCGTCGCCGGCCTTAGCCTTCGTCTCGATCCTTTTGCGCTCCTCTATGTCGCTCCAGCGGTTTATGCCCATCTCTTATCCTTCCGGCTCGTGGGAACATCATTGGACGCCGCGATTAGATCCCGTATACTCGCGGTCCGGCAAACCCAGACTCCCCATTCGCTAGGATGCCGAGTGCTATCCTTCTGAGCAGCCGCATAACCCCGCCCCGGTCCAACAGGCGGGCGGCATAGCGCTGGGCACACTACGTCCTGGGGCTCACACAGGGAAAACGAGGCCCGGGGCCGGCCCTAACTCCACCCAGCAATGGCCCGAAAGTGCCACGACAATGGAGCTCCTTTGGCGCAACAATGGGGGCTATCTTCCGTCGGTGATTCGAACGCGGGTAAGCAGGAGACTAGTACGGGAGGGGAGACGATGGTGCAGAGGGCCACCGTAAGCCCGCCGGCGCTGAGAAGAATGCCTGGGGCACGTATCAGGCGAGGACGAACGAGGAGGCAAGCTATGATCAAGGCCGTGTTGCTGGACATAGACGGGACGCTGATGGACACCAACTACCTGCACGTCGAGGCGTGGGCACAAGCGCTCGGGGAGGTCGGGGACCCCGTCCCAAGGGCGCTCATCCACGAGCAGATCGGGAAGGGCTCGGACAAGCTCCTCCCCGAGTTCGTCGAGGGCGAGGAGGCCTCCCAGAAGGCCAGTGAGCTCCACAAGGAGTACTACTCGGAGCTCCAGGACCGCGGCCAGCCCCTCCCCGGGGCGAAGGAGCTCATCTCCTCGTTGGTCGAGCGCGGCTACGAGGTCTGGCTGGCCACCAGCGCCGAGCCGGAGGAACTCGAGCAGTACCTGAAGGACCTTGAGGCCGAGGACAAGATAGCCGGGGTGGTCTCCTCGGACGACGCCGAGGAGTCCAAGCCCTCCCCGGACATCTTCGGGCTGGCGCTGGAGCGCGCGGGCGCCTCAAAAGAGGAGGCCGTGGTGGTGGGCGACTCGGTCTGGGACCTAGAGGCGGCCAAGGAGGCCGGGGTGAGGGCCGCGGCCGTCCTGACCGGAGGCGCCTTCTCCCGCGCCGAGCTGGAAGAGGCGGGGGCTTACGCCGTCTACGAGGACTGCGCGGCTCTCCTGGAGGCCGGCTTCCCCGAGGAGCTCAACCCCTCCGAATAGGAGGCAGGGTTCTCGTGTGGAGCCATCCTTGCCCGTTGCGGTTCGTCGCGTCGCCGGAGGATCTGCTGGCCGCCGACACTCATCACGACCGCGTAATTCGAGAGGCGTGCGTAATCCTGGAGGATCGCGTGCGAAAGACCTTAGGGGCGGGCAAGGACGTGTTAGGGGTTTCCCTCATGGAGCAGGCCTTC
>JADDPR010000566.1 GCA_016781775.1 Rubrobacter sp.
GGTGACGAAGGAGTTCAAAACCCCGTCTCGCGCCGCTATGCGCCCGAGGACCGCTTCGGTCACCTCGACCGGGGAGACCTTTCCCTCCTTCAAGGACCGGGCGAGGTCGGCCAGGGTACCGGGGATACCCGCGGCGTCTGTTATCTCGTCGGCCATCTTCCTCCTCGCTCGAACCCGTTCAACTTTCTGTGACGCCGCAATGAGGAATATTCGCTACGTCATATACGACGTCGTCCCGTGCTGCGGAAGAGGGTCCGGTGATCGAAAGGTGTCGTAACAGGTTGCCGCCGCGCCCCTTCAGAGGGAGCCCGATGTCGCGGGAAGGGCACCTTCCGCCGGAGCAGAACGACGAGTTCTACCGGACGACTCGACCCGGAATTCCATACGCGTAGTGTACCGAAAAATGTACAGACCTTTGTGCCGCTTGTCCGGGGAGGGGGACCGATACGGCGGTGGTATGGGACGATACCCATGCAGTTGGGCGGTGCGAGTACGAACCGGGAGTTTGCCGCGAAGGGTGTCGAAGAAGACGCCCGCAAGGGTTGGGATGTGGGTGCCGGGTGGGGCGGTAGAAGTTGGTCGAGGTCGGCCTGCGTTGCATCGCGGGACTCAGAGAGAGGAGCCAAAAACATGCGGCGTTTGGCGGCGGACATGGGGGCACCTTCACCGATGTGCGCGTGTTCGACGAGAGCGGGACGACGCGCGTCGGGAAGGTGTCTTCAATGGAGGACACGATAGACGCCATCTTCGACGGTATACGGGCGGCCGGCGTCGAGATGGGGAAAATAGGGCTGTTCTCCTATGGCACGACCGTCGCGGCCTACGCGCTGATCACGCGCAGCTTCCCCGAGGCGGCGACGATCACCACCAAGAGCTTCCGGGAGTGATCGAGATCCGGCGCGGCGACACACAGGACCTCTGGGATGCCTACAAGGACGTCGCCCCGCCCTACATCCACCTCCGTGACCGCTTCGAGGTCTCCGAGCGCGTCGGCTACTCCGGGCGCGAGCTCGAATCCGTGGACGAGGAGGACGCGCCTATTCTTGCTCGAACGATTGGAGAAGGACAAGCCTGTCGTCTTTATCGCTATCCTGGGCGAGGTGGGAGTAGGCTTCACGCAACTCTACCCGTCATTCTCTTCGATCTTTGCTAAGCGGGTCGACCCTCAACGACCTGTTCGTCGCACCTGAGACCAGACAGCGGGGATCACCTCCGCGTTGCTGGAGCGTGCCGAGCGGTTCGCCGTGGAGACGCTGGCCAGAGGACTGGAGCTAAGAACGGCGAAGGACAACCCTGCACGACACCTTTACGAGCGGATGGGCTGGCAATGGGATGAGGCCTTCCATCACTACTCCTTCAACGTTTGATCGTCCCCCGTCCCCTGGTGCCCTGCCGCCATCCTCGCGGCTATTATCGGGCCGTGAGCCCCTCGCCGGACGGCGCGTCTCGTCGCCATCCTC
>JADDPR010000295.1 GCA_016781775.1 Rubrobacter sp.
AGTCGCGGACTCGCTCCTCCTGCTCTGGTTCCCCAAACCATCCGGCCCACACGGCTCCGGCACAAACGGGTAAGATGCGAGGCCATGACTGAGAGAAGCTTGGGCGGCAAGGTCGCCGTGGTGACGGGGGCGTCGAGTGGTATCGGGGAGGCTACGGCCAGGGTGCTCTCTGCTCGGGGAGCCTCGGTCGTGCTCGCGGCGCGGGCGGAGGAGAAGCTGGGGTTTCTGGCGCGGGAGATCTCGGCCGCGGGGGGGCGAGCGGTCGTCGTCAAGACCGACGTTGCGGACCGGGAATCGGTGAAGGGGATGGTCGAGCGCGCCGTCGGGGAGTTCGGATCCGTGGATGTACTGGTGAACAACGCGGGCCTCGGGCTCTCGGGGCGCGTCGCCGAGTTGCGCCCGGACGATATGCGATATGTGTTCGACGTCAACCTGCTCGGGCCTTTGAACTGCGTGCAGGAGGCCTTGCCGCACATGCCCCGCGGCGGACGAATCATCAACGTCTCGTCCGTGGTCGGGAAACGCGCGATCCCGAAGGTCGGCGGTTACTGCGCGACGAAGTTCGCCCTCAACGCCCTCTCGGACGCCCTGAGGGTCGAGGTGGCCGACAGGGGCATCACGGTGACGAGCGTTTATCCGGGGACGACCCGCACCTCCTTCAGGGACAACTCCCGGCGCACCAAGAGCGAGAAGCGCGGGTGGCGGCCGAAGGGTGTCCCTCCCGAGGCGGTGGCCGAGAAGATAGCGGGGGCCGCCGAGAAGGGGGGACGCGACGTCTACGTTACCCTCACGGACCGAATTTTCGTGGCCGGCACCTCGCTAGCTCCCGGTCTCACGGACCTCGTGCTGCACCGCTTCTGGGCGAAGGACTGACGACGGTTTGGGCTTCGAGGAGAGCGCGCTGGCCAGGCTCGGGCGCTATCGCGAGGAGGCGGACCGCTCGCTGAAGATCCGGCGCGGCATAGCGCAGACCACCCGCCGCTTCTCCGATCGGCTCTTCGGAGGACTGGAGTACGCCGCGGCGCTTGCGAGACGGGCCGGGATCGGCGCGGAGACCCAGCGCGATGCTGGCCTCCTGATCCTGCGAGTGGAGGCCGAGCCCGGCGGAAGCTCGGGGACGCGCGCTACCTTCGGGATGCTCCCCGCGACCGCGGCCGAGACCGATGAGGACCTCATGCACGAAAACCTCACCCGCTACGACCTCGACCCTTCGGGGTTCTCGGGGCGCATCCTCGGTTGGTCGGAGGAGGCGGGGGAGGAGGCGTGCCAGGTCTTTGCCGTGTACGGGGACGGCGTGTGGAAGACGAAGGGCCTCTTCGTCGCGAAGTCCCGGGGCAGGGTGGACGACCCGGACGAAGTCTTGAACGGCTTCTGCTTGCGTATCCTGGGACGCCTCGTCGATACGAACGCGCTCACCGGGGGGGCGGGACGGCGTTGGGGGCGGGAGACCTACGCGCTCTCGGA
>JADDPR010000344.1 GCA_016781775.1 Rubrobacter sp.
AACTCCTCGGTGGAGAGGCGGGAGGCGTAGAAGACGCCGACGGCCTCGTCGCCGTCGAGGACCGGGACGGCCAGGGAGCTCCCCCAGCGGGTGTTGGTGCGGGCCTGCGGCAGCCTGCGCGGGCCGGTCACCACGAGGGTCGGATGGCTCGTGCGGAGGACCAGCTCTATCGCCCCGCGGTCGGCGACGGTGAGCGGGCGCGGCGCGGCGCCCGGGATGCCGCTCGAGCCCGCGACGACGCCCAGGTCGTCGGAGCGCACCAGGCCGACCCAGTCCGCCTTGAGTTCCTCGCGTATCTCCTCCGCGATCTCCTTCGGCGGGGCTTCGGGGTCCAGGCTCTTCGGGACCGAGGGCTTGAAGATCAGCCGACTGGAGAGGATGAAGTTGACGCTCGTCGCGGCGATGATGCCGAGGAAGTTGAAGAGCACGTAGTAGGGGAAGGCATCCGTGACGTACTTCAGGAGCGGGTAGTAGACGGCGAAGTTCGCGCCGATGCCGACGATAGCGACCGGATACGCTAGGGCGCCGCGCAGCAGGAAGTGGATTCTGCTCGAGTGCCTGACGTCCCGCCACGTGAACGCGTTGTTCAACAAGAAGTTGCTCAAGATCGAGAGCCCGACGGCGAACATCCACGCAATGACCTTGTGGGCGTTGAAGTACTCGGCCAGAACCAGGAGCACGAACGTATTCACGAGGACGCCCGAGGCCCCCACGAGGGCGAACTTCCAGAAGCGACCCGCCGACGGGACGTACCAGAACAGGCTCGTGATGTGGCTCAGGTACTCGAGGCCCTGCTTCATGCTCGCCTTCGAGACGCCGGCGTTGCGGGTCCGGAAGCTGAAGGGCACCTCGACGACCTTGAGCTCCGGGGCGCAGACCAGGATCTCCAGCAGGATCTTGAACCCCGTCGGGCGGAACTGGATGCCGGAGATGGCCGCGTTCCTCACCAGAAAGAACCCGGTCATCGGGTCGGTGGTCTTGCGCGACTCCTTGAAGACGACCTGCGCGAGGTACTTGCTCCCCACGGAGACCGCCCGGCGCACCGGACCCGAGAGCCCCTCGTAGTCCCCGCCCTCTGTGTAGCGGCTCGCCACGACGACGTCAGCGTCGGATTCCCTGGCCTCCTCCAGCATCTCGCGCACCTTCTGGGGCGGGTGCTGGAGGTCGGCGTCCATTACGCAGGTGTATTCGCTCGCCGCCGCGACCGCGTCGAGCCCTGTAGTCACCGCCGTCGAGAGCCCGCCGCTACGCTCGGCCCCTTCGCGGTGGATCAGGACGACCCTGCCGTCCTCCTCGCTCAAGGCACGGATGATCTCGGGGGTTTCGTCGGTAGAGTCGTCCACAAAGACGACCCGGTAGTCGATCCCGGAGAGGGCCGCGCGGATCTCACGAACCAGCCGCTCCACGTTCCCCGACTCGTTGCGCGTCGGGACGACGAGGGTCAACGATG
>JADDPR010000472.1 GCA_016781775.1 Rubrobacter sp.
TCCTCCACCGAGCTATCACCGCGCTCGGGTCGAGTCCATAACAGCCTCTAGTGACAGGGAACGGCGAGCAGATGGCGGCCGTCGTGGGCGAACTCGTGCAGGTAGTCGGCGGCTTGCGCTGCCTGCCCGATCAAGGGCGAGAGCAAGGCCCCGCTGGCGGACAGAAGAGCGAAGAGCATCACCAGCAGGAGGGCCACCAACAACCAGCTCCATAAGGGCATCTCCCCCAAAGAGATGCGCCGCTCGGGAGAAAAAGTCTTCTCCATACGACCTCCTTCTCGGGGTCCTCGCCCCGGTCGAGGTTCTATGGGGCGGCAGGCCAGTATCCTGACTCCCGGATCTTCGCCAGTCCCGGCCTTCCCGCTTGCGCGGTGGCTTTTTGGGCTCGCTCCCCGGTTACAGTGGCGGGACCGTGCCGGGCTCTCACCGGCTTCCTGGACCCCTCCGCCCTTACTACGTCTCTTGCTCGGCAGCATAGAGGTGTCGTGCCGATGCTCGTCAACGCTCGTCCCGTACTACTCTTGCGCGGACTCCGGGTAGATTCGGACGAAGATCGAGGCCGCCAGCGCGGGGCCGAGGGCATGGGAGACCCCGTCCTCGTCCTCGACGGTTACGACGCCGTCCACGGCGCGGACCTCCTCGACGACCAGCTCACGCCCGGGGACGAGCCCGCGCTCTCCCAGGTAGACCAAAACCGGGGCGTCGTCGTCGCCAACCCCGGGGCTCACCCGCGAGATCGCGACGCGTTCCCCGGCCTCGGCATCCACCAAGGATCGCGAGTCGTCCGGCGCGAGCGTGCCGTCGACCGTGGGGATCGGCTCCCCGTGGGGGTCCCTCTCCGGGTGCCCGAGCATCTTCGCCAAGCGCTCCGTGAAGGCGTCGGAGACGGCGTGCTCGAGCCGCTCGGCCTCCTCGTGCACGTCCTCCCACGAGTACCCCAGGTGCTCGAGCAGGAAAGTCTCGATCAAACGGTGTCGCCTGACCAGCCGCAAGGCCTCGGCGCGCCCCTCCTCGGTGAGCGAGGCCCCGCGGTAACGCTCGTAGTCCACGAAACCCCTCTCCCGCAAGCGCCCCAGCATGTTCGTCACCGACGCCGGCGCGACCGAGAGCCGACCCGCGATCTCCTTGGTCGAAGCGGTGCCCGTACCACCGCCAAGCTCCCATATGGCCTTCACGTAGTCGCCCACCGAGGAAGAAGGCGAGGTTGTCGCGATGTTTGACATCTCCAAACGAAAGTCTAAACAACCCGCGTTCTTTGTCAAGGAGTGTCCAGACTTGACCGGTAAGGGCAACAAGTTTACAGTTTAGACGATGCTAAAAACTTCCAGGATAGGGGCGACGATGAGACGATGGAGAACGACCTTGTACACGGCGGCGGCGCTTTCCTTGGTTGCCGCGCTGGCGCATCTTTGGGTGATGCCGGAGCACTTCGAGGAGTGGTGGGG
>JADDPR010000033.1 GCA_016781775.1 Rubrobacter sp.
TCGAGAAGGGCATCTTCCCCGAGACGACCCGCACCTACCTCCTCGAAGGGGGCACCCTGAGCAACACCAACTACGTCGCCATCCCGTTCAACGGGCCGAACAAGGAAGGCGCCGAGGTCACGGCCAACTTCCTCCAGAGCCCGGAGGCGCAGCTCGAGATGCAAAGGACCCACGTCGTCGGCGGCCTGACCACGCTGGACCTCGGGAAGCTCCCGGAGGATCAGCGCGAGGAGTTCACCGGTGCCCCGAGCGAGGCTACGATCCCCCTGGAGGAGTTGCAAAAGAACCGCGTCCCCGAGGCTCGCACGGAATGGCTGCTTCGGATCCAGGACGGCTGGGTCGAGAACGTCCTGCAACGGTAGGGTCCGGTGGTAAGCGGCGTGTTCGGGCGGCTCAAGATCCTGCTGCTCCTCGCCCCGGCCCTGCTGGTGCTCGGCGGCCTCTTCGCCGGCGGACTCTACGCCGCCCTCGTCCAGTCTTTGGGCTACTTCCCGGCGATAGGCATGACGGAGGTAAGCTTGGACGCCTACCGCGAGGTGCTCGGCAGCCGGGACTTTCTCGACTCGCTCCTCCTCACGTTCTACGTGGCCGGGGCCTCCACGGCGCTTGCGACCGTCCTCGCAGTGCTCGCGGCGCTCGCGCTCAGGCGGGGCTCGGGGAGGATAAGCGCGACCGTGTTTCAGGTCCCGATCACCGTTCCCCACCTCGTCGCCGCCGTCGGGATCGCCCTCGTCGTCTCCCAGACCGGCCTCGGCGCGCGCCTGGCCGCGTCCCTGGACCTGATAGGGGAGCCCGCGGACTTTCCGGCCCTCCTCTACGACCGCTACTCCGTCGGCATCATCCTCACCTACGTGTGGAAGGAGGTTCCGTTTATCGCGCTCGTGGTCCTCGCGGGGCTACGGGGCGTCGCCGCGGAGCTCGAAGACGTGGCCCGGACGCTCGGGGCGAACGCTTGGCAGCGGTTCTGGTACGTCGTCTTCCCGGTCATAGCCCCGGGGATCGTGGCGGCGAGCCTGATCGTCTTCGCGTTCACCTTCGGGGCCTTCGAGGTCCCCTTCCTGCTCGGCCGGAGCTACCCGACGATCCTGCCGGTCATGGCCTACGACGAGTATCGGAGCGTGAATCTCTCCGACCGGCCCGCCGCGATGGCGATAAACGTCCTTATAACGCTCATCACGGCCCTCTCCGCCGCCCTCTACCTCCGCCTGAGCCGCAGGATCGGGGGACGGCGTGGCTCGTAAACACCGCGGGGGGCTCGCGCTGGCGCTCGTCGCGTCGCTGGTGGCGCTGCCGTTGTTGCCGCTCCTCCTGTGGGCTTTTACGGGGGTCTGGCGGTTCCCGGATCTCGTGCCCTCCGAGCTCTCCCTGCGCGGCTGGGAGTACCTCGCGAACGGGGGGAGCCGGGCGCCGGAGGCGATCCTGAACAGCCTCCTCATC
>JADDPR010000327.1 GCA_016781775.1 Rubrobacter sp.
CGACCCTCGGACCGTCCCCTAGCGACGGAGCGAGGGCTAGCCCAACCAAGCTAGGGAAAGATCGTCCATTTGCGCGATGGCGGGGGCGGGGGCGGACCGTAGCATTGTTCTCATGGATACGAAGCGCATAATCGTCTCGAACGAACTCAGGTCATACGGAGAAGCCGTCGCCATGGCCCTGCGGATGCTGTGCCCGAACGCCGACGTCTTCGAGGTGGAGGACCGGTGCCTCGACCGGGAGGTCCGGCGGTTACGCCCGGATCTCGTGGTGTGCAGCCGGGCCACCGACGTGGTCAGGGCACGGGTCGCAAGCTGGGTGGAGCTCTACCCCGACTGCGGTTCATCCTCCGAAGTGTGCATCGACGGTGAGTGCTCGACGGTCGAGGACCTGAAGCTCTCCGACCTTCTCGTCATCGTGCGCGGACCGGAGCACGCAGCCAACGCGAGCTAAGGCCTGCTCCCACCCAGGGGTCTCCCCGCCCACGTCCTCGCCCATCGCCGTCCCCATCTGAAGAAAGAGGACGGCCGGCGCGGATAGGAGGGGGGTAATAGGCCGCGCCGGCCGATGATGACAGTATTGTCGCCGACGGGCGCCGAATCTACATCGTACTTTTGGGCTAACTTTTCGTGGTCAGTTTGGACTATAGCGACCCTTCGCGTCGCTGGCGGAGCGCGTGGGCGCCCGCGGGTCCAAACCTAGCCCATATAGGGGATGCTTGAACGTCTCCGGACCCAGCAGAATATTGGCGAGGCTTATTACGAATGCGTAAGAGGAGGTAACCCGATGTCGCGCCCCCCTGGCTGAGGCTCCTGCTCTGTTCGGTCTTCCTGAGCGTGCTGGCCGCGGCCCCCGCGCTCGCGCACGCCGATCTCGAGAGCGCCCGGCATCGACCTGCTCGCCGCCAGCGACAGCGGCTCCTCCAACTCCGACAACCGCACCAACGACTCCACGACCACCTTCGCCGGCCACACCGAGGCTGGGGCGAGCGTCAGGCTCTTCGTCGACGGGGCGGTAAAGGGCAGCGCGGTCGCCGACGCCGGCGGCAACTACTCCGTCACCTCGGGCGCCCTCGCCAAGGGCGCGCACCGGTCTTCGCCGAGGCCAAGGACGCGGCCGGCAACACCTTCCGTTCCGCCACCCTCAGCGTCAACGTCGACCTCGTGAAGCCGGCGGTGGTCGGCCGGACCCCGGCGGCCAACTCGGTCGGACGCGCCATCGGGACGAACGCTACGGCGGTCTTCAACGAGCCCGTCACCGGCGTGAGCGGCGCCACGTTCACGCTCAGGCGGGGCACGGTGGGGGTCTCGGCGGTCGTCAGCTACAACGCGGCCACCAAGACCGCAACGCTCAACCCGAGCAGGAACCTGCTCCGCAACACGCTGTATACGGCAACGCTCAAGAGTGGGATCAAGGATGCCGCAGGCAACCCGCTTACGCAGGTGAGCTGGAGC
>JADDPR010000298.1 GCA_016781775.1 Rubrobacter sp.
ACTCTCGGTACCCCCCGGATACCGCGCCATTCTCCCGAAACCCGCTAACGAGGGCAAGGTTCGGCGCTTTTTCGGTGCGGGACCGTACGCCGTGCTTATGGATCAAGGTTATCCGGAGTCGTGGTGGCTCCTAAGGCTGCCCCACGGCTCGAGGAGCGTGTCCTTGACATGTGCGACGCGTACCACGATCATTGTCCCCCTCTGGTACGGGGAGCATGGGGAGGCGCGCGTGAGCATAGAAGCGACGTCGGCGTCCGGGGCCGATAAGGCTCCAGGAGCGGGCACGGCTCTGTTTTCGGAACGGCAAGCATGAGTGGCCTCTCCACCGCGGCGGAGTACGCTTCTTTCGGTGGCATCGTGGGTTTCTACGAGCACCGATCGGAGGTGTGCGACGCGAACATGCGCTTCGCGGTCTACACGCCGCCGCAGGCCGCGGAGGGGCCGGTCCCCGTCCTCTACTACCTGTCCGGCCTGACCTCCACGGAGGAGAACTTCATGGTCAAGGGCGGGGCGCAGCGCGCAGCGGCCGAGCGCGGCCTGATGCTCGTCTCCCCCGACACCAGCCCCAGAGGGGTTGGTCTCCCCGGTGAGGGCTACTACGATCCGGTGACGGGCGTCATCTCCCCGGAGGCCGGCTTCTACGCCGCGGGCTTCTACGTGGACGCCACCACCGATCCCTACGCGAAGCACTATAAGACGTACTCTTACGTAACCCGTGAGTTGCCCGCGATCGTGGAGGCAAATTTCTCGGCGCTTGAGGGAGTCCGGGGCGTGTTCGGCCACTCCATCGGAGGGCATGGCGCCCTCGTGTGCGCCCTCGGGAACCCCACCTTCTACGGGAGCGTCTCCGCCTTCGCCCCGCTGTGCGCGCCTTCCCGCGTTCCCTGGGGCAGGGAGGCCTTCTCCACCTACCTTGGCCCCGACGAGGAGACGTGGCGCGAGTACGACGCCAGCGAGCTCGTCCGCCAAGGTCCGCTGCCGAACGGTGGTCTCATTCGCATAGAACAGGGCACCGCCGATCAGTTTCTGAACGAGAGGCTCAGGCCCGACGTCTTCGAGGAGGCCTGTGCCGCGGTAGGTCAGCCCCTGGAGCTCCGGTGGCGGGAGGGCTACGACCACGGCTACTACTTCGTCGCGACCTTTATGGAGGAGCATATAAAGCATCACGCAGACGCGCTCGGTGCGTCTGGCGCGTAGCCGGTTCGGTTACCTCACCGATCCTCCCCGGCGCGCAGCGCACGTTCGCACCAGCCGCGGACCTCCGTGTTGACCCTCATCTCGTCTCGCTCCTCAGGGCCGCACCAGTCTACCTTGCCGCGGCTAAAGTCATCGTGGATCTCGACGTTTCCCTTCGGTACGGCGAAGTAGATCAGGTCTATGTGCTGGTGACTCGGGTCTGCGTTCTCGAGCTGGACGCTGGCGGGGCGATGGAGCTGGACAGGG
>JADDPR010000411.1 GCA_016781775.1 Rubrobacter sp.
TCAGATTTGGGCGTGCGACCAACACGCCCTTTCTTTTTGCCTTCATGCTGTCCTCTTCCTCCGCTCCACCTCGTCCCTCTTCGCTTTGACTTCATCGACGTGTACCGACTCAGGCGACAGCTTGAGAAAGCGGTCGGTGGCCTTCATCGAGAACTCGCCTATGCGCTCATAAGCAAGGTTTAGATCGTTCCGATCCTTCCAGGTGTAGGCCGGATCGTCGCGGGCCGCATTCCGTGCATCCATGAGCTGTATATGGAGGTCGCTAGCGGCCATCGAAATATCCAGACAGGTCGTTTCCGCAAGGTCGGGAGAATCTATGACCTCCTCGGCTTCCGAGATGAACGCCTCTACCTCCGCCCGCCAGTCGCGCCGTCCCCGCTGCTCACCCTTACGCTGCGGGGACGCTTGCCCTTTTGGGGCGGGAGATTCGACCTCCCCGACTAGTAGATCCGCGACCTCTACGCCCAGCGCCTCGGCAATCTTGCGCGCCGTGAGGGGCCGGATCTCCCCCTCGTGCTCGGCGCGCAGGACGCTGTTCTTGGAAGTTCCCGCCTTCTCCCCTACCGTCTCGATGCTGTAGCCGAGCCGCTCTCGCGCTCTCTGCATCTTCTCTCTGCTGTACCTCAATGGCGCTCTCCTGTGTTGCCGCCGGCTCTACGGCCGTAGGGTAACACAGGTGCTATGCAGTTGCACCGCTGATGAGATATGTGATATAGTTGGGATACATGCAAAGACGGCCCAACGGGTGCGCCGGCAAGCAAACACCCGAAGGGCCTTGACCAAGAGGAGATGACCCTCATGGCCCGAACGAAGGGTACTGCACCTGAGCACCCATCCACCCGCGAACTTCGAGGCCTCGCCCTCTACCGAGACCACGCCGACGAGATCCGCTTCGAGGGCGGCGTCTGGCTCGTCCCCAGCCAGCACGACAACACGAGCATTTACGAGGTGGTCATCGGCCGGCACGGCGAGGTCTGCGAGTGCGCCGACTTCGAGCGCCGCGGCCTCGCCTGCAAGCACATCCACGCCGCCACCGTGGCCAGGGCCAAGACCCGCGAGTGTGCGGGGTGCTCCGGTCGGTTCCGGGGCCGGGATCTCGTCGAGGTCGGCGACGACTCCCTCGTCTTCTTCGAGGGCGACGAGCTCTGCCGACCCTGCGCCCGCACCCACGGCGCCCTCTAGCGTGACCGCCCATGACTACAGCGAGGGGACCGCCACCCCATCCCCCCGAATGGACACACGGTATGGACACGCGCGCCCTTGCCCCTCTTCGGGCGGGGGCGTCTTGCTTCGACTGGAGAGAGAATGACGAACCCTACGCGCTACTTCGTGCGCGACCTGGACCCGACCAACGAACTCGAGCGGGGCTTGCCCTGCGTCGTCCGCCACCCCGA
>JADDPR010000383.1 GCA_016781775.1 Rubrobacter sp.
GGGCAGCCGCTGGAGCTACCACAGGGACTTCGGCAACACCCGCCTGCTCGTCGTGGACACCCGGGCCGGAAGGGTGCTCGAGGAGGGCCGCCGCTCGATGCTGGATCGCAAGGAGTGGGCTTGGTTCGAGGGCAATACCTCAGGCTCCTTCGATCACCTCCTTATCGGGACCTCCCTGCCGCTCCTCCTCCCCCCCGGCCTCCACCACGCCGAATCCTGGAACGAGGCGGTCTGCGCCGGCGTCTGGGGCCGTACCGCGGCGAAGATCGGGGAAGGGCTACGCCAGGCCATCGACCTCGAGCACTGGAGCGCCTTCCGGGACTCCTTCGACGGCCTCGTCGACCTCCTGAAGAGGATAGGCACCGGGGAACGCGGCCGTCCACCGGCCTCGATCGTCCTGCTCTCCGGCGACGTCCACCACGGCTACCTCGCCGAGGCAGAGCTTCGTGACGCCCCCAACCTCGCGAGCGCCGTCTACCAGGCGGTCTGCTCTCCCCTCCGAAATACACTAAGCACGCCCGAGCGCCTCGCCATGCTCTTCGGCTGGTCGCGTGCGGGGGAGGCCATCTTCGGGGCCCTCGCCCGCGCCGCCGGGGTGGGACAGGAAGGCATCCGCTGGCGCCTCACCCATGAGAGGCCCTGCTTCGACAACCACGTCGGCACCATCCAGCTGCGGGGACGAGAAGCAAGGCTCGAGATCCGCAAAACAGTCCCCGTGGGAACGAGCGATCCCCGGGAGGTGCGCCTTCGAAAGATACTGGACCGACGCCTCGCGTAGAGGAAGATCGTACACCTTCACGATCCCGAGCATATGCGTTCGTGACGCGGGGGCAACATAGTCAAGGCCGACGAACCGGCGCATCCGTTACCGGGTCCGCCCGGACGAGGAGGACAACATGAAGCTAATACCGGCGTTAGGCGCGCGCTCGCAGCGCGGCCCAGCGGAATGGTTTACCGGCACCGTCTGGAGGGACGCCTCGCCACCGCAAGGCTCCCCGGACGTCGCCGTCTCTCGTGTCTTCTTCGAGCCCGGGGCACGCACCCACTGGCACACGCACCCGGAGGGCCAGATCCTCCACGTCATCACCGGCACGGGACGAGCCCAAAGGGAGGGAGGAGAGATCGTGGAGATAGGGCCCGGTGACATCGTCTACTTCGCCCCCGGCGAGAGGCACTGGCACGGAGCCTCGCCCAACAACCCCATGGTCCACCTCGCGATCAACCCCGCCACAACCTCGGATGGCGGCACCGACTGGCAGGAACCGGTCACCGACAAGGAATACGCGGCCGGGGAGTAGCCCTTCGTAGGGCTGGGTCCGAAGCAGGCTCAGCGAAGCGGGGCCTGCTTCGGACGGGCGGGCTCTGCCGACGCCGAAAAAACGGGGGCGGCAAGAGGCACCCCTCTCGCCGCCCCCGCCACAAAAACTTCCGGT
>JADDPR010000193.1 GCA_016781775.1 Rubrobacter sp.
ATGCCCACGTAGGTTAGGAGGACCCACAGGGCGGTCAGCGGGCTCACCGTGAAGCCGATGAGGAGCGGCGGGATGGCTGCGATCGTCGGCCCCACGAGCGGCACGAACTCCAACAGCCCGGTCAGGACGCCCAGAAAGAGCGCCCCGGGGACACCCAACAGGTACAGGGCGATCGTCGCGAGCGCCCCGATGATCGCCATCGAGACGAGCCGGCCCAGGAGCCAGCGGAGCAGGCCGCCCCGCACGTCCGAGAGCACACCCCAGACCTCGCCCCTGCGGGCCGGAGGGAAGAACCTGGCGAACCAACCCACGGCGGCCTTGGGCTGCGACACCAGGTAGAGGGGCACCAGGACCAAGACCAACAGGCCGAAGAGGACCGACGAGAGGCTGCTGAAGACCCCGACCAGGCCGCCGAGCAGCCTGCGCCCGATGCTCGAGACAGCCTGGGAGATGGAGCCCCCGCCTCCGCCCCCCATCTGGAAGCCGTAGCTCTGGGCGAGCGCCCTGGCTTGCTCGACGAGCTGGGTGAGCGCGCCGGGCAGGCCGGAGACGACCTGGGAGGCCTGCCTGGCCAGCGTGGGCAGGAGGAAGTAGGCGGCCAGGCCCAGGACGGCGAGGACGACCAAGACCAGGATGCCGGTGGCGGCCGACCGCGAGAGCTTGCGCCGGTGCAGGGCCTCGACGGGGGCCGAGAGGATCACGGCCAGGAGCAGGGCCGCGGCGAGCAGGAGGAAAGTCGTCGTGACCACCGCAAGGAAGCGGTAGGCCAGCAAAAGGGCGAAGGCCACCAACACGGCGCGCAAGAGCCCTCGGTTCGTCAGCGTGACGTTCAAGATGGGCGCACCTCGCGTTCCGGTTCGACGTCACCAGAGTCCCGGATGCCGTTCGGCTTCGCACGCTTCTTGTGCTACCCCTCGTCCGCAACCCAGAAGTTCGTATCCGTGCTGCCGTTGAGTTTACCCGGCAGCGTTAAGGGCGTGCGGAGTCGGCGTTGAGGGCGTGTAAAGAAATGTCGTAGCGGCGGCCGTGGAGAGAAGTTCGAGCAGAAGATTCACGCAGAGGAGCCTAACCGCGGGGGCGGCCCCATGCAATCGGGATGCCCCTGCGCGTTCGCGGAAACAACCCCATGGAGGTTCCCGCAACCGCTAGACGGGGGGGAGCCCGGTGCCCCCGGGAGGTGAGAGTGTAGGGGGCACCGGACAATGCGAGGGATTTAGCCACCCGCACGGCCTCGCAAACATCCGCGTGCGGCGATGCTTGTAACGCCCAAACATGCTTACGGGAGTGGGTCGAGAACGCCATCTTATCGGAAAGAGAATCCCCGTCACGGCCTTTTCGTAACGGGCAAGAGAAGGGCCGGAGCCCCGATTAAGACCCCGACCCTTTGGCCCGCGTGCTCGTCGGCCGACGACCCTGCCGGTCAGGCCCTGCGGACGT
>JADDPR010000017.1 GCA_016781775.1 Rubrobacter sp.
CATCACAATCCGGGGGCAGCTCTGAGGGAGTCGCACCCGTCGCATAGAATGCGCTTCCATGAGCGAGTCCGCCACAAGCATCTACCAACTCCGGCTGGTCCTGCGCCACGTCACCCCGCTGGTCTGGCGCCGCGTCCTGGTATGTAGCGATACAACCATTGCTCAACTCCATCGTGTCATCCAGGTGACGATGGGCTGGGAAGACTTCCACCTGCACCGCTTCCGCATTCACGGCAAGGATTACGCAAGCGGCTGCAGCGGCAGCATCTGCGCCACCGACCCACATACCGTCACCTTGGCCAGCCTCCGCCTGCGTCCGCGGGAGCGCTTCGCCTACCACTATGATTTTATCGCCGGCTGGCAGCATGACATCCGCCTCGAGCAAGTCCTCCCGCCCGGCCCATCTCAGACCTACCCGCGCTGCATCGGCGGCAAGCACGCCTGCCCACCCGAGGACTGCGCCGGCCCCGACGACTACCGGGCTCGGCTGCAGGAGCGCGTGTCGCGAGCAGCGCTCGATGACCTCGCGCTGCTCGCGGACTTTGTCGGTCGCTGGCTTGAGTACGATGTACGCGGCACCGAGGATGAGCAAGCCGAGGTGCAGCGAGCACTGGAGCGGATGGCAGACCGGCAGCGCCTCGACCCCGATCACTTCGACCGGCGCGCCGTCAATGCGGCCCTCAAGCAACTCTCAGAGGTGACCGTTCATCGTGTGTGAGGAGAACCGTCATGCAGTTCAAGATTCAGGTCATTGCCGTCGCGCCTGATGGCAACGAGGTTGTCCATGAGATCACCACGGTCGAGCGTGACGCGCTGCAGCCGGAGACGCTCGGTCTCAGCCTCGCGGAAGGGAAAGCCATCCTCAGCGGTATCCAGACGGTCGTGGTCGAGCAGCAGGCCAGCAAACATCTGAACGTGGTCCGCAGCTGTCCGGTCTGTGGAAAGTCCCGGGGGAACAAAGGAAAGCATTACGTGCAGTTTCGTACCCTGTTTGGCACGGTGCAGCTACCGAGTCCGCGCCTGTACCATTGTCCCTGCACCCCGCAGCCCGAACGGACGTTCAGCCCCCTCGCCGCCCTCCTACCCGACCGCACGAGCCCGGAACTCGCCTTCCTGATGACCAAGTGGGCCTCGCTGGCCTCCTACGGTCTGACCAGTCGACTGCTCCAAGACGTGCTCCCGCTGGAGACCGGGCTCCATCCGGAGGCGATCCGGCGCCAGGTGCATCGGGCGGCTGAACGGGCTGAAGCGGCGCTCGGTGATGAGCAGGTCTGCTTCATCGAGGGCTGTCAACGCGAGTGGGACGCGCTGCCGACCCCTGACGGGCCATTGACGGTCGGACTGGATGGTGGCTACGTCCGGGCCCGCGACAAACAAGGATGGTTCGAGGTGATCGCCGGCAAGAGCGTGCTGGCCTTCCGCCGCGAC
>JADDPR010000406.1 GCA_016781775.1 Rubrobacter sp.
GCTGGTTATGAAGACGGTCTCGGCGATTGCGGCGGGCATCTCGCTCTTGAGGAGCACGCCCGAGGCGAAGGAGTAGGGGTCGCGCTTCGGGATGCCGAGCGCGGGGTGGAGCCCGCCGAGCAGGGCGTTGGCGAGCGCCTTGTCCTTTCTCCACTTGCCGAAGAGGACGGTCGTGTAATTCGCGTTGGGGTCGGAGGAGCCGTTCATGTGGACCGAGACGAGGATGCTCGCCCCGGTGGTGTTGGCGTAGGTGTAGCGGTCGTTGTTGGAGAGCGTCTGGTCCCCGGTGCGCGTCATGTAGACCGTGGCGCCCTGGGCTTCGAGCAGCGTTTCGAGCCTGCGGGCGACATCGAGTGTTTGATCCTTCTCCACGAGCCCGTACTTCGCGTTCGAGGCCCCGGTGTCGCTGCCGCCGTGTCCGGCGTCGAGGACGATCTTCTTGCCCGCCAGGACGCCCGGCGCCTCCTGGGCGTCCGCACCCTGGATGGAGGCCGACGCGGCGAGGAGGCCCGCCGCGATTACCGCCAGCCCTACCAGCACCCACGGCCCCACAAAGCGGCTGCTCCTCATCCCGGCTCCCTCCTCGTTGGGCTTCTCGCCCCTTCGCATCGTCACACCGAGCATATAAGCATCTTGCGCCGATAGGAACATCACGGCGGACAGGAAGTACGGTATTCGCGCTGCTTGTCGAAAAACCCGGTGGTTACGATGGCCGTCTGCCCACCGGCCCAACGGCTACGGGAACTTGTACTCGTCCACGTCCGCGACCGCTTCGTAGCCTACGGCCCGGTAGATGCGGTTGGAGGTCGGGTTGGCGAGGTCGGTGAACAGGAAGCAGTACCGACGGCCCTTGTCGAGCAGCTTCTGGCTCAACGTGGCCACGCAGGCGCTGGCGTAGCCCCTGCCGCGCAACCCGGGAGGGGTGTAGACCGCGTTGACCCGCACGCCGTTGGGCGTGGGCCCGGAGTGCCCGGCCATGGAGACGGGGCGGCCGTCCTCCCACAGGTAGATGCCCCTCGTCTCTCCTTGCAGGTAAGCCTCCGTCAGGCGCTCCGCTTGCTCGGGGTTCGTTTCTTCGCCCAGCGCCTCGCGGTTGAAGGCGGCGAACCACTGGCTGAGGAGTTCCCGGTCGCGGTCCGTGGCTGTCCTGAGCGCCCCGGGGACTCCCGTTACCGGTATCACCCTTCGGAGCCGGTAGACGCGCATGGCCGTCCCCTTCCGGTAGGGTTGGCCTTCCGAAGCCTGCCAGAGCTCGGCGAAGGCCCGGCTGACGAGCGCCGGTCCTACCACGCCCGGGGGCGTGACACGGAACCGGCGGACGTCGTCCACGATGGGGGCGAGGACCTCGCCGGGGTCTCCGCGTGCGACGGTCGAAACGACGAGGCCGAACGGCGGGGTCATGAGCGCGGCGGCGATGGCCTCGCCCCCTTCGCCGACCGTCGCCATGTACGGCTCCTCCGGGGGGAGACCGGGATCCCGCCCCAGCGAGGCGACGAGGCCGAGCATCAGGCAGTTCTCGGCCTCCCGTTGCGCGAGCAGGCGTCCGGCCCCGGCGTAGAAATCCTCGGCCTTCTCGAAACGCTGCAGTTGCATGGCGCAAACCCACCGATCCGCTCGGGCGTCGACGATCCCAGGTTAACCCCGGAGAGGCTCCTCGCTCAAGAGCGACGGCCCGCGCACGGTGCGGCGGCGCGGTCCTTTCGGGGCCAGTACGCGAACCCGATCCGTGTGTGAGGAGGCTCTGCGACTCGCCAGCCCCCTCGCGGCGCGTCGGGCGGGGCGCGGGCTACCTGGGCGTCGTCAGGGAGGCTTCGCCCGCGTCCACGGCGGCGTTGATTTTGTACCAGCGCACCTCGTCGGAGTCTTTGAGGAGGTTGAGGTGGGCGTCCTTGTATTTCACCCCGACGTACTCGTCCTGGGCCCAATCCAGCACGGACTTGTCGTACCACTCGAAGCTCTGTACGTGGGTGGGCCTGAGCTCCTTGATGGAGTATTCGAGGTCGTACTTGTTGTGTCCCGGGCGAGGGTGGGCGAGGTCGGGGGGGAGGTGGGCGATGCGGGGGTCCATCTTGCCGAGGAAGTCGATCCCGTAGAGTCCCGTGTAGTAGGGGATCGTGCCGACCCCGAACAGGCCCACGCTGGCGTCGGGGGTGGTGAACTCTTCGAGCGCCAGGACGACGCTCATCCTCCTCTCGTTCAGGTACTCCTCCTCCGACTGTCGTTGCATCGTGATCTCCGGCACGAAGCGAAGGTTCACCACGCAGAGCACCGCGAGGATCGCCAGCACGGAGAAGAGCCCGGGGAGAAGCCGCAGAGCGGGGTTGCGGGTGGAGAATCCTCGGAACGCCGCCGTCCCCGAGACGGCCGCGACGGCGCGGAAGATCGTCCACGCGGCCAGGACAAGCATGAGGGGCATGGCGGGGGAGAAGATGCGCCAGAGGTCCCAGGCGTCCCCGCCGGTCCAGACCTGGTAGAGCAGCGTCACGGCGAAGATGCCCAGGAGGAACAGCGTGCCCCTTCGGCGGTCGAAGAAGAGCGCCGCTCCCGCCAGGACCAGAACGACCCACACCTCCCCCAGGAACGGCACCACGAAGCTCGTCCCGTTCGTTATCCTCTCCAGGAGGGGCATCCCGCTCACCTTGAGCGTGTAGGTGTTCGGCAGAAGCTCGCCGTAGTAGAGCCAGCGGAAGGCCTGGTGCCCCGCCACGAAGAGGGCCAGCGGCCCGAAGAGCGCCAGGAGACGCGAGGGGGCGAACGCCTTCGGCGCCCCGTAGAAAGCGTAGGCGAAGACGGGGAGGGCGAAGACCACCGCGTCCGGCCGGGCCAGAAACGCGAGGCCCAAAGAAACGGAGACCAGCACCCCCTGCGCCGGCCTGCGGTCCCGGACGTACCTCAGCGTGAACAGGACGCTCAGGGAGACGAGGACCGCCAGCAGGCCGGTCTCCATGCCGAGCAGGCTCCAGAACAGTAGCGGGTAGTAAGACAGCCCGCACAGGAAGGCCAGGACCCGAAAGAGGCCACGGTGGCGGTGGATCCCGTCCAGGAACAGGTGCTCTGCTATGCGCAGGACCAGGTAAGCGTTCGCCAGCATCAGGACGACGCCGAAGATCTGGACCGCCAGCACGGCGCCGGACTTGTCGAGGAAGGCGCTGGCGAGGGCCATCACGAGGGTCATGAGGGGGTTGGTGTAGCCCTCCACGTACTCGCCCGCGTTCCACACGAGGCCGAGGCCGTGCGCGAGGTTCCAGCCGTAGCGCATGGAGATCATGGCGTCGTCGAACAGGACGAAGTAGCGGTTTCCGTCGAAGGCGAGGACGGAGGAGCGGTAGATGAAGAGGTAGGCCCACAGCACGAAGCAGGCCCCGAGCCCCAGGACGGCCAGGGAGCTCGCGCGCCCCTCGCCGGGCTTCTTGGATGTTCCGATCCGATGGGGCACGGCGCGCATGTTACGGCAGCTTGCCTCGCTTTGCTGGCTCACGGCGCGGGGCGTCCTGCTCCCCGCGTCGCGCGGATCCTCCCTCGGGCGCGATGTTTAATGCCCCCTGCTCCCGTTTGGTGGGGTCGCACTGGGGGTAGGCATCTCGCACGGGCCGAGGGCCCGGGCCTGGAAGCGACGAGAGGAGACGGAGAGCCGTGAGGAAGCCGTCGAACACCGCGAAGATCACGCACAATTTGGGGCTTGCCACGTGGTTCGGTGGGTCTTTGTTCGGCCAGATCGCGCTGAACCCCACCGTGGAGAGCATCAGCGACAAGACGGAGCGCGGGCGGGTGACGAACGAGGGCTGGGCCCGCTTCAACGCGGTCAACCTTCCGGCCATCGCCGCGACCCTGATCTCCTGGCGGCTGGGCGGGCTCAGGGACGACGCCGAGCTGAGGGCGCCGGGCCTCACGCGCCTGAAGGACGTGCTGCTAGGCGGCGCCGCGTTCAATGGGGTCATGTCGGCCGTCATGGGGGCGAGGCTCGCGAGCCAGGCCGCCGGCGGGAAGGTGCCCATCCAGTCCGGGCTCAGGCCCTCGCGCGGGACCCCGCCGGAGGCCGCGTCCTCTCAGCGTTGGATCACCTTGTTCGGGAACGGCACCACGGTGCTCTCCGCGCTCGTCATCGTCGTCTCGGGGATCATCGAGACCGAGAAGCCGAAGGCCCGCGGCGTGCTCTCCAAGATGTTTACGGGTTAGGCACCCTAACACCTGCGGAGGCCGGCGGCGAGACCGTCGCCGGCCTCCGCCGCTCCGAAGCCGAACCAGGACTCGTAGCCGCATGCCGCCACGCTTGCCCGAACCGCCCACGAAGGACGCGTGAACACGAGGTTCCCGGCGTGGAGTTGCAGCCGCACGGCCAACTCCCGGGTGGCTTGTACGTCCAGGAAGGTTACCCCGGAGAGGTCCACGATCGCCGGCTCCTCCCCCGCCTCATTTAACACGTCGCGCAGGTCTTCTAGATCCCGTGCGTCGAACTCGCCCGAAAGCTCCACCAGCCTGTCCTTGCAGACCTTCGGGCGCTGTCTGATTTCTCCCACTCTCGACCTCCGGGGTGCTCGCGATCGTTTGCCTTCCCGTCTAATACCTTAGACATGCCGCGGTTACGATCCGTTACGGTATGGAGAATCGGGTCCCTTCTGTTGTGTTCTGGGGCACAATGGGAGGGGCCCGATCAGTAGGATGGTCCTTCGGGGGGCTCGTCTGTTAAGGTGTTCCCGGGTTTCGGAAGGGCTGAACCACCGGATCGTCCGCGTGGTGGAGGGTGCTTTTGCTATGACCGCTGCCGGGGAACATAATCTGCCTGAGAGGGCCGCCAGGGGTGAGGTCGACGTCTTCGCGCGGCTGGTCCAGGAGCACTCGGGGCTCGTATACCGGGTAGCGCTGCGGATACTCGGCGCCGAGGAGGCCCAGGACGCCAGCCAGGAGGTCTGGATCCGGGTCTGGCGCAGCATAGGCAACTTTCGGGGAGAGAGCGCCTTCAGCACCTGGCTCTACAAGATCACCGTCAACACCTGTTTGAGCGCCAGGCGCAAGGAGCAGACCATGAGGCTGCGCGAGTTCGCGGGCGAGTTCCCCCAGCTTCCGGTGCAGCCGGGCGGGGAGGACGACCCCGAGGCCGCCATCCTTGATGGGGAGCGCCGCGACGAGATCCTGCGCGCCCTCGGCCACGTGCGCGACGAGCACCGGGCGGCGCTCATCCTGCGGCACATGGAGGGCCTGAGCTACGCGGAGGTCGCGTCGATCCTGGATGTCCCGGACGGCACGGCTAAGGGCTGGGTCAGCCGGGGCCGGGCCGCCCTCCTCGTGGCGCTCGCGGCGGAGGCCGAGAACGGCCAAAACCACGGCGGGGAGGCGTCGTGATCGGGGTCGACCGCTGGGAGGTTCTGGAGAGGATCGGGGCGTACGCCGCCGGCGAGCTCGTCGGCGAGGAGGCCCGCGAGACGGAGCGCCTGATCCTGGAGAACCCCGAGGCCCGCCGGCTGGCCGCCTCCTACGTCCGCATGATGGCCCTGCTCGGCGCCATCGGCCAGGAGGCCCCCGAGGCCCCCGAGGCCGTCGTGAACCGC
>JADDPR010000558.1 GCA_016781775.1 Rubrobacter sp.
GGCCAGGGGGAAGGAGGGCGAGGGGAACCGCACGACCTAGCGGTACCATGGACCCAGCGGGCCGCGCTCCCCTTGCTCCCCTCCGGGGGCTCCGGCCCTTTCTGACGCCCGGAGGACGCAGGTACGCCCCCTCGGGCTCTGTTTGGGATGCGTGCGAGAATACAGGTAGGCAAGCCTACCAGCGGAGGCGTGTGCGGTGGATCAACAGCAGCAGCAGAACATCAATCGAGCGGCGCAGGAGTGGACGGAAGCCGTGCGGCAGTCCTTCCAGGCGCTGGCCGACCGCACGGTCACGCTCCAGGAGACCAACCTGAAGCTGACCCAGAACTTCTTCCATCAGTTCGTGGAGCAGCTCCAGAGCAACCCGGAGTGGCAGCAGCGGGGTGAGGAACAGCAGCAGGCGTTCGAGACGCTGGCCGAGGAGTCCGCGAACGCCTACTCCGACTTCTTGACCTCGGCGCTCTCGCTCTACCAGCAGACCTTGCAGCGGGCGACGCAGGCGGCGCAGAGCAACCTGCAGACCGCCGGCCAGGTGACGCAGCAGGGCGTGCAGGCCGCGAGCCAGGCCGCCCAGCAGGGCGTCGTAGCCTCCGGCCGTGTGGCCCAGCAAGCCGTTGCGTCTGCCGCGAGCCAAGGGGACGGGCGCTCCGTCCCGATTAGCCGGGCCGCCCAGGGAGACGAAGGACCCACCGTTTCGAGGCACGCGGCCCCCGACCACGCGGCCGCCATGCAGCTCATAGACGAGCTGCTGTCCGAGGACCCAGGCTACGACGAGGAGACCTGGCCCGAGATCGCCGAGGCTCTGGACAGGGACCGTCCCTCCCACCGCAAGCTCTTCGTTGACTAGAGTCGTGCTGCTCGACACGGGCCCGCTGGGGCTCGTGACACATCCGAACGCCGAAACCAAGAACCGGAAGGCCGCGCAGTGGCTGTGGAGCCTGCTCTCGGACGGGATCGACGTGCTGATACCGGAGATAGCAGACTACGAGCTCCGGCGGGAGCTGCTGCGGGCCGGCAAGACGCGCAGCGTCGCGGTCCTCGACCGGTACAAAGCGAGGCTAGGCTACGCGCCCCTGACGACCGAAGCCATGCTCCAGGCCGCTCGGTTCTGGGCTAGCGCCCGCCAGCAGGGCAAACCCACCGCCCCCGACCCGGCCCTCGACGGGGACGTGATCCTGGCCGCCCAGGCCGCGTTGCTCGGGAGGGGCGGAGACGACGTCGTGATCGCCACCACCAACGTGGGGCACCTGTCACGCTTCGTGCCAGCCCAGGAGTGGGAGCACATCGATTCCACCTAGGTTTGCGCCCGCTGGCGTACGTCGGACTAATCCCCGCGTTCTGTCGCGGCGGGCGCGATCCTCGTGCGTCTGGGGGGCTTCTGTCATGCACTCCGCTGGATGTTTATGCAGACCCACAACATGTAGTGACGACT
>JADDPR010000575.1 GCA_016781775.1 Rubrobacter sp.
TTCTGCAACCACGGGCTGATGGCCCGGTCCTTGAGGGTTTCTATGTACACCCTAGGTATCCGGCCGTAGTTCTCTTCGGTGAGGGAAACCGGAGTGGCGAGCGGAGCCACGGCCTGGGGCTCGAACCGGGCCTTCGCCCGCTCCACGTCCTCGACCGAGCAGTCGGCGAGTGTGGCTTCCCTGATGGCGTCCTCCCGGAGTGTGGCGGAAGATCCGTCCCGCTCATCACCAGGTTCGCCAAGACCAACGACTCCGTGTCGTTTTCGGACGCCGAAAGTACAGTCTCGCCGTCGCGCAACAGGAAGGCGCCCACGTAGACGAGCATCTCTATCTTGTCGGGACGCTGCTCGGCGGCCTGGCTGATGACCGAGCCGCCCGAGCTCTGCCCGACGAGCACGACCGGCTCGGGCTGTGCGTCCAGCACCCCGGAGATCCGCTGCGCGTAGCCCTGCAACGAGACTTGGGGGATCGGGGTGTTGTCGTCGCTGAGCCCGGGAAGGTCCGGGGCCTCCACCCGGTGGCCGGCGCTCTCCAGAAGCGGAACCACCTTCTCCCAGCACCAGCCCCCGACAACCCCCCGTGCACCAACACGAACGTGCCCATTCCCAGCCTCCTCTACTGCTTCTCGGCTATCCCCGCCGATGATCCATGACGCAGACGCGTTGCCGTCGTAGTTGTCTTCGCTCCCTTCTTCTGGCGAGGTCTTGGTCGAACGTGCTCCTCTTGCCCTTTCCTCCCGCCTTCCCCGGCGGGCTGGGCTTACGACCTGACTGTATCCGGGATTTGGGGTAAACGTAAGTTATGCTACGAACGATCTGCCGAAAGCTTACGCCGCAGAGTAGTGGGATGCCGAGAACGCAAGCTCTCGGCATCCCGTTGAACAAAATGAAATAGAGGGCCGAGGTTTAGCAACCCTGGCCCTCTGACGCTGGTGATCGGTGGAGCTGAGACGGGTTCGTCCTATGCTTGGACTCCGACCTCGTAGGCCTCCCGAACTACTTCCCCGGCGAACAGGCCTCCGTACTTGCCGATCTGTTCCCGGTAGTAGCCGCCGGCCTCGCTCGCCTCCATGTCTTCCTTGCTCTCCCACAGGGTCACCGCCATGAACTTGTTCCCATCGAGGTCGGTCATCCAAAACCCGCCCTTGAACCCTTGCTGCTGCTGGGCGGCAGGCAAAACCGAATCTCGAGAGACGGAAACCGCCTCGTCCATCTTGCCGGGCTGCACCTCGACCGTGGACACCCTCGCGTACATGCCGCTCTTCTCCTTCCTCCCACTTTCCCCAGCGGGCTTCGCCTATGCATCGACTCTATCCCCGATCCGGGGTGAACGGGAGATCTGCTACACGAGATCGGCCCAAGGCTCGCGCCGAGAGGACGGGATTCCGAGAAGGCGAACTCCCGGAAGCGTGAATAGGGGCAGCGGGGCTGCCCC
>JADDPR010000232.1 GCA_016781775.1 Rubrobacter sp.
CTTGCGTTTCAACTCCGCTGGCGGGTAACGAATGCGGAAGGCTGCGGGCGGGCGCATGATGGACCCATCATGGGATCCTCCGACGCTCTGCACGCTTTAGGCACCTTCCGTCGCTCGTTCTACGAATGCCTCCACCGCAGGACCGACGCCCTCTTCGAGCTCGCCGATGCTCTCCTCACCGCGGATGCCGCCCCGTCTCCCGTCTACCTGAGCCTCCAAGCGCCGCATCGGCGCGGCTGGGGCAGCCTTTACGCCGCGCTCCGGCGAGGGCAGATCGACGCCGAAGCCCTGCGGGGACTGCTCGCCCGCCATCCGCTTGCCGGGAGCGGAGCGACGCCCGTCTTTGCCGTGGACGTGAGCGTATGGGATCGCTGCGACGCCGAGAGCAGCCCCGAGCGCGGCTACTACTACCATCCTTCCCGCCACTCGGCCGGCCAGCCCATCGTGGCCGGTTGGGCCTACCAGTTCGTCGCCGAACTCAACTTCGTCCGCGAGAGCTGGACTGCTCCGGTGGACGCATCGCGCATCCATCCCATGGAGGACGCCAACGTGCTCGCCGTCGAGCAGGTAAAGGGGGTGCTCGAACGGACCAGAAAAGGAGGGGCCGACCCCCTGTTCGTCTTCGACGCCGGCTACGATCCCGTGAAGCTGCAGCGGGGGCTTGGGGGATGTCCGTGCCAGATCCTCGTCCGTTTGCGGGCGGGCCGCCGCTTCTACGGCGATCCGAGCCTCGCCGATCCGCCCGCCCACACCGGTCGGCCGCGTCGTCACGGACCGAAGATGAAGTGCGGCGATCCGAGCACCTGGCCCGAACCCCCTACGGAGTACACGTGCGAGGACTCCGGCTACGGGACGGTACGAGTGCGCGCCTTCTGGGCAAACTTCTTGCATCCGAAGGTCTGCGCGCATGAAGGGCGGGGTAGCCGCGGGCCTTTGCCCGTAGTGGTCGGGACGCTTGTGTTGGTGGAGGTAGAGCGACTGCCTCGCGCCGAGAGGCGCCGAGAGCCGAAAACGCTGTGGTTGTGGTGGGATGGTCCCGGAGAAGAAGAGCCGGATCTCGGCCTTCTTTGGCGGGCGTACATCAGGCGCTTGGACTTGGAGCATACCTTCCGCTTCCTCAAGCAGACCTTGGGATGGACCACACCGAGGGTGCGCCATCCCGAGCAGGCCGACCTTTGGACGTGGCTGGTGGTGGCGGCTTTCACCCAACTCAGGCTGGCGCGGTCGGGTGTTGAGGATCGGCGCCTGCCCTGGCAGAGACGCTACGACAGCGGTCGTCTGACACCGGTACGGGTCCACCGCGTGGTTTCGGCGCTTTTGCTAGAGCTCGGCACGCCCGCCAAGCCACCGAAACCCTGCGGGCGCTCACCAGGACGGCCCAAAGGGCGCCTCTTTGGCCGAGCCAAGCGCTACCCGGCCCTCAAGAAGAGCGCC
>JADDPR010000168.1 GCA_016781775.1 Rubrobacter sp.
AAAGCCTCCGCTCGCGGTACGTGCATCCGGTCCGGGAGAGCCGGCGGCGATTACCAGAGGACCGGGGCAAGGCCGTCAGCCGACCCTTCGGCGTGCCTCAGGCCACTTGGTGACGACTAGACCTTGGATTTTGCGCAACGTCCTGCGAGGCAAATGCAATCTGCGCAGCCGCCCGTCACCAGGCAGCAGACACCCCACGCGTACCAGAACCTCGCGGTACAAGGCCCGTAGAGGCTTATGGCCTACTTGTCAGACAGGTACGACCAGTGCTAATTTCACCCGCGTTCCGAAGGATCGCGCAGGGGTCGAGGAGAAGGAGTGGGGGATGGCACACGAGATCGCGGTGATTCCGGGGGATGGGATCGGCAAAGAGGTCGTCGGGGAGGCTCGGAGGGTCCTGGATCGGGCGGGTGAGATCTGGGGCTTCGGCTTCCGGTGGAACGAGTTCGACTGGAGTTGCGAGCACTACGCGAAGACCGGGCAGATGATGCCGGACGACGGGTTGAAGCGGCTCGAACAGCACGAGGCGATCTTTCTGGGGGCGGTCGGCTACCCCGGCGTCCCCGACCACGTCTCGTTGTGGGGGCTTTTGATCCCCATCCGCCGGACCTTCGAGCAGTACGTCAACCTCAGGCCCATCAGGCTCTTCGAGGGGCTGGAGGGACCGCTGCGCAAGGCCGCGCCCTCCGACATAGATATGGTCGTCGTGCGGGAGAACAACGAGGGCGAGTACTCCGAGATCGGGGGGCGTCTGTACCGGGGGACGGAGAGGGAGCTCGCCGTGCAGGAGTCCGTGTTCACCCGCCGTGGCGTCGAGCGCGTCGTCCGCTACGCCTTCGAGCAGGCGCGGGGGAGGAGCGGGAGGGTAGTCTCGGCCACGAAATCGAACGGGATCATCCACACGATGCCTTTCTGGGACGAGGTCTTCGATGAGATAGCGCGGGATTATGAGGGCGTGGAGACGAGCCAGTACCATATCGACGCGCTCGCGGCGGCCTTTGTGCTGAAGCCCGAGAGCCTCGATGTCATCGTGGCGTCCAACCTGTTCGGCGACATCCTGAGCGACCTGGGAGCGGGGATCGCGGGGAGCATCGGCATAGCGCCTTCGGCGAACCTCAACCCCGAAGGCGACTTCCCCTCGATGTTCGAGCCGGTCCACGGCTCCGCACCCGACATCGCCGGTCGGGGAATCGCCAACCCCATCGGCCAGATCTGGTCGGGTGCGATGATGCTGGATCACCTCGGGTATGGGGCGGCGGCGGCCGCGGTCCTCGCAGCCATCGAGCACGTCCTGGCGAAGACCGACGTGCGCACGCCCGACCTCGGGGGCTCGTCTAGCACCTCGGAGGTAACCGACGTCATCGTTCAGGTCCTCTCCCGTTAGAGAAAGCGGTAAAAGTCCCGCATGTCGAAACCATCCCCGCA
>JADDPR010000535.1 GCA_016781775.1 Rubrobacter sp.
GGCGGCGAGCTTCATCTCCTCGTCGATCTCGCGGGCCCGGACGTCGAGGGCGCCGCGGAAGATGCCCGGGAAGCACAGGACGTTGTTGATCTGGTTCGGGTAGTCGCTGCGCCCCGTCGCGATGATCCTGGCGTGACCCATCGCGACCTCCGGCATAATCTCCGGCTCGGGGTTGGCCATCGCGAAGACTATGGGGTCCTGGTTCATCGAATCGAGGTGCTCGGTCGTCAGCACGCCGGGGACGGAGAGGCCGAGGAAGAGGTCGGAGCCGCGCATGGCCTCCGTCAGCCCGCCGGTGAGGTTCTCGGGGTTGGTGTGCTCGGCGAACCACTGCTTGGAGGTGTTCAAGCCCTCGCGGTTGCGGTGGACGATGCCCCGGGAGTCGCAGCCGACGATGTGCTCGACGCCGGCGGACATCAGGATCTTGGCGCACGCCACGCCCGCGGCCCCTATGCCGTTCACGACCACCTTGAGGTTCTTCATCTCCTTGCCCACGATCTTCAAGGAGTTGATGAGCGCCGCGAGGACGACGACCGCGGTTCCGTGCTGGTCGTCGTGAAAGACCGGGATCTCGAGCTCCTTTTTCAGGCGCTCCTCGATCTCGAAGCATCGCGGGGCGGAGATGTCTTCGAGGTTTATGCCACCGAACCCGGGCGCGATGCGCTTGACGGTCGCGATAATCTCCTCGGTGTCTTTTGTGTCGAGGCAGATGGGGAAGGCGTCCACGTCGGCGAACTCCTTGAAGAGCATCGCCTTGCCCTCCATCACCGGCATCGCCGCCCCGGGGCCTATGTCCCCGAGACCCAGGACCGCGGTGCCGTCCGAGACGATGGCGACGGTGTTGCGCTTGATCGTGAGGTTGAAGGCCCGCTCGGGCTCCGCCTCGATCGCGCGGCACACCCTCGCCACCCCGGGCGTGTAGGCCATCGAGAGGTCGTCGCGCGTCCGGATCTGCATCTTGGAGCGCACCTCGATCTTGCCGCCGAGGTGCATCAAGAACGTCCTGTCGGAGATGTTGAGGACGCGCGTCTCGTCGAGCGCATCCACCGCCTGGACGACCTCGCGCCCGTGGTCGGAGTCGCTTACGTTTACGGTGATGTCCCGTACGGTCTTGTCGCCGCCGATGCGCACGATGTCGACCGCGCCTACCAACCCCCCCGCCTGACCGATGGTCGTGAGGATCGCGCCCAACGAGCCCGGCTGGTGCAAAAACTCGACCCGTAACGTCATGCTGTAGCTCGCGCTCGGTATGGCCTCCAAAGCCCGCGTCCTTTCCCTCGATCTCCTGCGCCGTTCCTTCTTCTACCCGCGCCCCGATTCTAGTCATCATGACGCAGCGCGGCAAACGCGTCCGGAGAGCGGCCGGTGCGCCGCCTCCTACGGTATACCTTACTGGTTCTGGCTCGGGCCGATACTTCTTAGCAGATG
>JADDPR010000342.1 GCA_016781775.1 Rubrobacter sp.
CTTGAGTCTCTTCGGCATACGCACAGTCTACAACCGGAAACCGTATTAGCCCTCTCAATCCTCCAGGTGCGGCAACAACGGCGACAGACATGGCGCTGCGGTGGAAGGGAGCTTCATCTCATCCTATTCCGCCTAAGCTTCGGAGGCTGTCGGTAAGCCAAAGCCGGCGTTGAAGTAACGGTGTATTCAAATCCCATGTAGGGTAGCCAACTTGTGTAGTAGGAAATATTCGTCAACATTTGAACAAGTGGATACCCTTGAAAACCTTCGTCGAGCTCTGCAAGATGAAAAGTTCCTGCTTTTGCAACTGCGCCAGTAGTGGTATCGCGTCCGTTAGGCGGTACTCGATCAAGTACTCACAATTAACGATGATTCCCCTTGGATACCGATTTTTCGGTATCCAAGGGTGGCGCTGGTAAAAATCTACCACGTAATCCAAGCAAGTATGGGGATGGACCCCCTGGAAAGCAAAGGCGTAGAACGTAGGGTATCGCTCCGCAAAGTAGGAGAACGAGCCCGATTTCAGTGCATCGAATGTCAGAACGCTCGGATGCGCTTGCGGTACGCTCGCAAGGTTAAGCAGGCAATCTTCTAAAGCATTTTTGTCAAGAACGCTCTTTACTGTTATGTCCGCCGCAACGCCCTCGGCAGTAGTAAATGTCTTATCATCTTCATCAAATCGAACTGCCATGTCGTTTGAAATGACGACATCGATCTGTTTTGACTCCACCCCTTCGAAACCAACCACGTTGCCTCCGATAGAAGGCGTAAGCCTCTTAGGCAGATGGTTTCGGAGAAACCGCTCTACAATAACCTCCCGATTTGAACCGATGTCCGGTTTGTGAGAGGACGTACCGGCACGCTGGGCCTCGGCAGAGATTTGTATTGCCAATGAATTGTAATACCGTTGAGTTCGATTCATTGTCGGGTTGCGGTACGCTTGCAGTACATTGGCCTCATAACTATCAACGAAGCCTCACTCTCATTGCTATTTTACCTGCAAATTATAGAGTTTTAGTAGCGCGCCCGGTAGGATTCGAACCTACGACCTGCGGATTAGAAGTCCGAAACAGCAGCCTGCCGTTGGGTGCCGCAGAGTACCGTTTGATGGCTTATGTAAGGTGAATTCAGCGTCTTACCGGTCAGATCGATTGCCGTAAGTTGTCGCTTCGTATCGCCTCTACTGCTGCCACTACTGCTGCCACGGTGTCGGCGGTAAACCGGTCAGTGATCGACCGTTTCCTGCAGCTTTCCGGGAGGCCCAACCCGGGGACGTTCTGCTGGTGCGGGATGCCCTTGTCCGTGGTGCTGAGGAGGCGTCGAACTCCTTCTCGGCCAGCGCAGCAACTCGCCGTTCTTCTTGCCGCGCCAGCCGGCCTTGGTGACCGTCGTCACCTCGACGCCCTCTCCGAGGCGACCTACGAGCTTGCGCGGCAGGTTCTCGTCGAGAACGACGCGCACCTCGGTCGCGACGAGCCTACCAGCGTGCCGCGCCTCGGCCGGCGGTCCCCACTGGCATCTCCAGGTAGCCGTCGGCCTGCTCGCGCGAGACGGTCGGGAAGCCTTCCAGAAAATCGTCCAGGGTGTGGCCGGTCTTGAGGTAATCCACGAGGGTCTTCACCTCGACGCGGGTGCCGGCGAAGACGAGCTCGCCGCCCATGACCTCCGGGTCCCTGGAGACGATTCTTCCTTCTTCCATCGGGCTCTTCCTCCTCCGTCCGGGCCGGTCCCGCGCGGTCCTCCTCGTTCTGCTCCTTACGTTGTAGGCGCGCTCCTTCCACCCCCCACCAAACATCCGGCAACCCCTCCTCAGCGTTCGTCCCGGAGGAGATCCGGGCGGACGAGCACGCGATGCCCCCTCGTCTCGGGGCCCGATCCTACTTCTGGTCGCTCCCTCCGCCCTCCAGGATGACATTCGCGGGCCGTAGCCGAGCCGTTATCCGGGGGTAGCCGTTTTGTAACCGCTGTACCGAAGGATGGTGGTGCACGCCCGGAGAGGACGGGCCGAAGACGAAGGAGCCGAAGACATGGAGCGCATCGACACCCGTAGCAAGACGACGAGGAAGGCGGCGCTGCTGGCGCTCGCGCTTGCACTGGCGGCGGTGGCGATCTCCTTCCACGCGTCCCCGGGGCGCCCGACCGCGCAGGCGAGCCCGCCACCGACCACCGAGGCCGCCAAGGCCATCCCCGAGGACAAAGGTCTCTGGCTCACCGTCCCGAAGATGGCCCGGGTAGAGGACCTGCCCGTAGTTACCGGTCCGGCGGACGACGAGGCAGCCCTCGCCCGGAGCGCCCTGCACGTCGAGGGGACGGGCTTGCCGTGGCAGGAGGAGGCCAACGTGTATATTGCGGGCCATCGCATCGGCTTCGAGGGCGAGGCGAGCCACCTGGTGTTCTACGACCTCGACGCCCTCGAAAACGGCGACGAGGTGATCCTCACGGACGCCAACGGCACCCGCTACACCTACACCGTCTTCAGGAGCTTCGTCGTCGGCCCCTCCGACACCCACGTCATGGGGCCCGTGGCGGGCAAAAAGAACGTCGTGAGCCTGCAGACTTGCACCCCGATCCCGACCTTCGAGGAGAGGCTGGTGGTGCAGGCCGAGCTGGCCGACGTTGCCTCGGCGTAGATGGGCAGGGAGCAGCCTCGATAAGCGCGAGACACGGAGACGTCCCTCGGGGAGTTATCGGCCCGCGGGGCTTCTCCACACGCGGCGTCGACCTCCTCGGGAGGTCGACGCCGCGCGTCCGCTCGTGGAGGGCGAGGCGGTAATCTAGGTGGCCGGCTTGCGCAACCCCTGCGCGGCCAGTTCGCGTCCGGCAGAGCCTTATGGATGCGGTGCCGGGCTGGGACGAGCGCGGCAACTTCGACCGCAGGGCCGCTCCCATGGCGTCCTCGTGGACGGCGGCGAGCTGCGTCCCGGCGGCCCGATCCGCGTCGCGCTGCCGCCAAAGCCAAACCGACCGTTGGAGCGGGTCTAAGACGAACCGAGTGCCTGCCGCGAGGCCCCGAGTTTCCGCTCGCCGGTGCCACATGACGGAGTCGCGCATTTTGCGAGGAGGTTTTGTTCCTCCTACCCTTGAGGGTCCTCCCTAGCGTGCGGTCTCGACCTCCGCGAACCGGTGGCCCAGCAAGAACCGCTCGAACCACTCGACCGCCGGGGGCGCGGTCTCGGAGAGCCCGGGCTCGGTGTAGGCGTCGAAGTGGGCCCCGCTCGTAATCACCAGTGCCTTGGGTTCCAGCGCCCGCTCGTAGGCCGTCACCGCCAGGTCCGTCGGCGTCAGGGTGTCGTTGCCCGCCACGACCATCAGGAGCGGGGTGGGCGAGATGCGGTGTATGTTGGCCGCCGGGTTGTACTCCAGGAACTTTTCCATCGACTCCAGGCTCACCTCGTTGCGCCAGTTCGGCGCGATGGACCGACCCGTCTTCATGAACCATTCGTAGGAGTCGGGGGTCGGAAGCGCGGACGGCTCGCCCTCGGGCGCCACCACCGGGACCTTGCCCCCCTCCTCACCCCGGTAGCGGGCGAGCCGGTCCTGGGCGAGCGCCTGCTGGAACCCGGCGAAGACGTCCGGGCGCATGAGGCGCTGGGCGTTCGCCCAGCCGTCCACCAGGGGCACCTGCGAGACGGCGGCCTTGATCCTGCGGTCGAACGCCGCGAGGTGCAGGACGTGCGCTCCGGAGTAGGAGGAGCCCCACACCCCTATCCTCTCCGGATCCACCTCCGGCCGCAGGGAGACCCAGCTTATGGCGTTCTTGTAGTCCTCGTGCTGCTCGGCGGGGAAGAGCCTCCCGCGCGGCTTGCCCTCCGAGTCGCCGAAGAAGCGGTAGTCGAAGACCAGGACCACGAGCCCCGCCTCGACGAACTTCTCGGCGAAGTTCGCGAGGTGCATCTCCTTGAGGGCGCTGAAGCCGTGGGCCATCACGACGACGGGCCGCCGCTCTCCGCTCCTCAGGTCGTCCGGCACGTACAGCCAGCCGGCGCAACCGAGTCCCTCGCTGGGGAAGGTCACGTCTTGCCTCATGCAGATACCCCCTTCGTTGTCGGGGCGTTGCCGATCCGTTCCGCGGAGCTCGAGGCGTTACCCGGCGGGTAACCCCCGTCCGACACCTGCATCGACCCATTCATCACCAGCACCGTCTCATCCTCCCGTGGTCGCGGGTCCGACCGGGCATCGCTCGCCGTTGGTGTTCGTGGCGCTCCGCATCGGTTCAGGACCCGGCGAAGCGGGCGACCTCGCGGTTGAACTTCTCCGGCTCCTCCCAGAACGGCGAGTGCCCGCTCTCCTCGAACTCTACGAGCTCACTCTCTGGGATCTGCCCGTCGAGGTGCTCACCGATCCCCGTCGGGTACAGGGCGTTCTGTGCCCTCCCGTAGCACAGCAGGACCGGGACGGGTATGCGGGGCAAGAGCTCCCGCCAGTCGTGGGCCACCATAGACGTCCAGAAGGCGACCATCACGCCGGTGGGGGTGAGCATCGACTCCCTGATCCACCACTCCTTCGTCTCCTCGTCCGGAGCCTCCCCGTTCTTGAAGCAGGCCGGTATGAACGCCTCCTCCACGGTGAGGCGGTCTTCGAGGATGTCCCGCTCCAGGGCGTAGGCCGCAGCGTAGTCGAGGGTGCCGAAAACGCCGTGCTCCCAGCCCCCGTCGTTGATGAGGCGGGCCGTCATGTCGATGAACACGGCGTTCTTGAGCTTCTCCCCGCCGAATTGGTCGAGGTAGTGGAAGATGAGGGAGGTCCCCATGGACCAGCCGACGATCGTGACGTCGTCCAGGCCCAGGTGGTCGATGATAGCCCTGGCGTCCTTGGCGGCCTGGCGGAGGCTCATGTTGAGCTCCTGCTTGCCGGAGTGGCCGTGTCCGCGGATGTCCATCGTCACGACGCGGTTGGTGCGGGAGAGCTCAGGGATGTTGCGCTGGAAGAACTTGTGGTTCATGGTCCAGCCGTGGATCAGGAAGATCGGGTTTCCCTGGCCCTGGTCGGTGTAGTAGATCGGCACGCCGTCGTCGGCGGTCGTGTACGGCATGGTTCCCCTTTCCCCTAAGGGTCCTTCTCCATCCTGCATGCTACTAGGCCCCCAAGCCTGGCGCTCTGGGGTAACCGGCGGACCCCCCGGGTCTGGAGCCTGCGCCCTCCTTCCGCAGCGCGGGACGTCTCTCTCAGCCTCGCACGGTAGACCGTGCAATCGCCCTGTCTGCCGCCACGTCCGACAAACGCTCGGAATCGGGGCACGAGGGTCGCGTCTCGATAACCGTCCCGGAACTCAGGGCAGGAGTCCCAAAACCGGATCCCGGTACAAAAACCCCGATACTTGACGTGCCGAGCGTTTTTAGGACGCCGCTATCGCCGCGGGACGCCTCGTCGCGGGCCCGCCGTGCGCCCGGATCGGCGGTGCCGCAGCGCGCTCGGGGCGGCGGAGAAGCTACAGGCGATACTGTCCCAGGCGGGC
>JADDPR010000458.1 GCA_016781775.1 Rubrobacter sp.
CTGAACTGGTATGTTGAAGGCACGACAACCGGTTACAATGGACGCGGTTGTCGCGGCACCGGTGAGGCCGAGGCTGAACTTTGGTGGAAGAACCAGCGCCTGAGATCTTGCCCCCGGTGCCCCTTGTTTGCGTTCGTTCGACCGGACACTATCCTGCGCCTCCGCCCTGCCGGATGAGCGCGCATACGCCAGGTTGGCATCGAACGCACGGTCGAGCTAGCCGGAGGAGGTGGTGACATGACGCACCCCGTGCTTGGCATTGATATCGCCAAAGCGAAGTTCGATGTCTGTCTTCTACTCCCAGATGGACGCCTGTTCCGAAAGGTTTTCCCTAATACCCCTCCAGGGTTTGAACTGCTTACGCGCTGGCTCAGACAGCACACGCCGGAGCCAGTTCACGCGTGTTTAGAAGCGACCGGGACGTATGGCGTCGCGCTCGCGCTCTTCCTGCGCGACCAGCAGCACGTCGTTAGTCTGATCAATCCGGCAGCGATCAAGGCCTTTGCCGCCAGTCGCTTGACCCGAAGCAAGACCGATCGGGTCGATGCCGCGTTAATTGCCCATTTCTGTGCCAGCCAACAGCCACCCGCTTGGACACCACCAACGGCCGAGGTACAGGAACTGCAAGCCCTGGTCCGCCGGCTTGACGCACTCGTCGAGATGCGAACGATGGAGCGCAACCGCCTCAGCGCCGGTGAACCCTTGGCTGCCGTGCGGGGGTCAATTGAGGCGCATCTCGCCTATTTGATGCAGGAAATCACCCAGACCGAACGGCTGATTCAGGAGCATATCCGGCAGCACACAGCGCTGCATACACAGCTCCTCTTGCTCCTGTCTATTCCCGGGATTGGGCCGGCAACAGCGGCGCTCCTGCTGGCCGAGATTAATTTCGCCGCCTTCGGCAATGCACGGCAGGTAGCGGCATTTGTGGGGGTGGTGCCGCGGCTGCGACACAGTGGGAGCAGTGTACGGGGCCGTTCCAGGCTGTCAAAACTCGGATCCTCGCGGGCGCGTCAGGCGCTGTACTTCCCGGCCGTGACCGCCCTGCGGTGTAGTCCGGCGATCCAGGCCTGGGCAGATGGGCTACGGGCACGAGGCAAATGCGAGATGCAGATCATTGGCGCGGTGATGCGCAAGTTGGTACACCTTGCGTTCGGGGTGCTGAAATCTGGTCGGCCCTATGCTCCCACGCTGGCATCCCGCACGCTCTGACGACCGTATCTAGTGCCAGAACCGACGAAGAGTGTCGCCACCTGTCGACCGGGCGGCAGGTGGCCGAATCAGCGCTTGTGGGCGGCGGAGTTCGGACGCGGAGCGGACGAGCTCTGCCACCTGCAAGCCCGCGGCGGAGCCGCGCCTGACACATGGGGCGACCAGCTCGGTATGGGTTCACACGGCGGCACATCCGGGCTTGACAAACAA
>JADDPR010000169.1 GCA_016781775.1 Rubrobacter sp.
TGCTCGGCCACCCACCCCGTCGTCACCAACGCCTCGGGGTGCGCGTACCCCTTCTCTTCTATCTGCTTCTCGGTCACGGTGCTCCTCTCTCGTCTTTCAACCACACGAGGAGCTATTCTAAACCATTTCCGATAAGGTTTGTCGGGAATGATTCCGTCGGGGTTCGGGGGGTATACTCCCCGACCATGAGAGCACACACGAGGTACGAAGATCTGGTCGACAAGGCGGTCTCCGGGGGCGTTCTGGAGCGTGAGGAGGCCCATGCTCTGGGGCGGTTCTCCACCGCGGATCCGGGGCCGGCGATGGAGGCGGCGGCCGGGGTGCGCGACCGCCTCTTCGGGCCGAGGATCTCGTACTCGCGCAAGGTCTTCATCCCGCTGACGAAGCTGTGCCGGGACAACTGCGGCTACTGCACCTTCGCGCACGGGCCGCGGCCGGGCGAGAACGCGTTTCTCACGCCGGAGGAGGTGCTGGGGATAGCGCGGGCCGGAGCCGAGGCCGGGTGCAAGGAGGCGCTCTTCACGCTCGGGGACAAGCCGGAGAAGCGCTACCCCGAGGCAAGGCGAGAGCTCCGGCAGATGGGCTTCTCCACCACGATCGAGTACCTCGTCCACTGCTGCCGGCTCGTGCTGAAGGAGACGGGGCTGTTGCCGCACGCGAACCCGGGAGTGCTGTCGGAGGACGAGGTCCGCGTGCTGCGCGGGGCTTCGGTCTCGCAGGGGATCATGCTGGAGGGGATCTCCGAGCGCCTCCTCGGTCGCGACATGGCTCACTGGGCCTCCCCGGACAAGGTGCCTGCTCGTAGGCTTGAGACGCTGGAGGCCGCGGGCCGCCAGGGGGTGCCGTTCACGACCGGCATCCTGATCGGGATCGGGGAGACGGTCGAGGAGCGGGTGGACGCCCTGCTCGCGATCCGCAAGGTCCACGAGAAGCACGGCCACATCCAGGAGTGCATCGTCCAGAACTTCCGGGCGAAGCCGGGGACGAGGATGGCCCTCTCCCCCGAGCCCGCGGAGAGCGAGATGCTCGCGACCATAGCCCTCGCCCGGCTCCTTCTGCCCGAGGACGTCGCCGTGCAGGCGCCGCCGAACCTCGCGGGCACCGCGACGAACGCAAAGCAGTCCTACGCTCGCTACATACAGGCCGGCATCAACGACTGGGGCGGGGTCTCCCCCGTCACCCCGGATCACGTCAACCCCGAGCGGCCCTGGCCCCACCTCGAGGAACTGGGGAAGGCGACGGAGGCCGAGGGGTGTCTGCTGCTTGAACGCCTCGCGCTTCACCCCTCCTACGCGCTCGATACGGGCCGGTGGGTAGACGAGGAGATCCGCCCCCGGGTACTCGCCGCGCAGGACGCCGAGGGCTTCGCCCGCGTCGAAGATTGGTCGCCCGGTACGACGGAGGAGATCCCGGCGGGAACGGTGCGTGAGGCGCGCGGGGGACGCCCCTCCAGGATGCGCCCCGAGTTCGCGCGAGTGTTGGCGGCGGCCGGGGGGCGTGATCTGGACGAGAAGGAGATCTCGCTGCTCTTCACGGCGCGCGGGACGGAGCTCTCACAGCTCTGCCGGGTCGCCGACGAGTTGCGGCAGGAGGTCAACGGCGACGAGGTGACCTACGTCGTCAACCGGAACATAAACTACACGAACCAGTGCTACTTCCGGTGCCGCTTCTGCGCCTTCTCCAAGGGACCGAAGTCACTCAACCTGCGCGGCGAGCCGTATCTTCTGGACCCCTCGGAGGTCGCCCGGCGGGCGCGCGAGGCTTGGGAGAAGGGCGCGACCGAGGTCTGCATGGTCGGGGGCATCCACGCCAAGTTCACGGGCGACAACTACATCCAGTACCTCCGGGCCGTCAAGGACGAGGTGCCGGAGATGCACGTCCACGCGTTCACGCCGCTGGAGGTCTTCCAGGGGGCGCAGACGCTCGGCGTCCCCGTCGAGGAGTTCCTCGTGGACCTCAAGGATGCGGGGCTCGGGACGCTGCCGGGGACGGCCGCCGAGGTCCTGGACGATGAGATCCGCGAGATCATCTGCCCCGACAAGGTAAACACCCAAGAGTGGTCCGACGTGATGCGCGCCGCGCACGCCGTGGGGCTCCGCTCGACGGCGACGATCATGTTCGGCCACGTCGACGGCCCCCTCAACTGGGCCCGCCACCTTATGGTGCTGCGCGACATACAGGCCGAGACCGGTGGTTTCACCGAGTTCGTCCCGCTGCCGTTCGTGCACATGGGGGCGCCGCTCTACCTGCAGGGCCGCTCCCGCCGCGGACCGACCTTCGCCGAGACGGTCAAGATGCACGCCGTTGGGAGGATCGCGCTGCACGGCTACATAAACAACATTCAGGTCTCCTGGGTGAAGCTCGGCAAAGAGGGCGCGAAGCTCTGCCTTCAAGCCGGCTGCAACGACCTCGGCGGCACGCTCATGAACGAGAGCATCTCACGCGCGGCCGGGGCGAGCCACGGCCAGGAGATGACGCCCCCGGAGCTGGAACGCGTGATCTCCGACGTCGGCCGCGTCCCTCGGCGACGCACCACCCTCTACGGCACTCCGGAGCGGGAGTACACTTCGACCCGGTAGCCGCGGTTCGCCCGGGATAAGCCCCGGGGTGAGGTGGTCATGCGGGTTGCGGAGCGGTACTGAACTCTCACGAACAGGCCCGTACCAAACCTTCGGCAGCTTCGTTCGCACGAGGGAGCAGGCGGCCTCCTCTGCGAGCTTTACGGGACGGAAGCTCACGGCCGCTACATCTGCGCCTGCGTGGGGCCCCGGCCGTCGGCAAGACCGTCTCGGCTCCTCGGTGCTCGGAAGTGGGGTTTACTCGCGGTCTGCTTCCCACCCGGTGGTAGAGCCGGCACAGGCGTAGGTGGCCGCGTCCTCGCGCCTCGGCCCACGAGGAGCGCGTTTAGGATTGCCGGGAACCGGAGAACGAGCGGCCTCGGAAGGAGCACAAAGCCGAGCGGCGAAGGATCGTTCGGAGGGTAAAAGCGGTGTGTGGTCGGTGTGGGCCATCAGATCCTCCGAACCGGGCGCTGGAAAATCCAACCGACCTATGACAGGAGGAGAGACGGTGGGCATAAGCACCGATGTCGAAAGCATCTGCGAAGAGGTGATCAGGAGAAATCCTGGCGAGCCCGAGTTTCATCAGGCGGTCCGCGAGGTCGTGGGTTCTTTTGCCCCCGTGCTCGACAGGCACCCCGAGCTCGTGGAGGAGAAGGTCGTCGAGAGGATCTGCGAGCCCGACCGGCAGATCCTGTTCCGGGTGGCCTGGGACGACGATGAGGGACAAGTCCACGTCAACCGCGGCTTCCGCGTCGAGTTCAACAGCGCCTTGGGCCCCTACAAGGGGGGCCTGCGCTTCCACCCTTCGGTTTACCTCGGGATCGTCAAGTTCCTGGGCTTCGAGCAGATCTTCAAGAACAGCCTCACCAACCTCGGCATCGGCGGCGGCAAGGGCGGCTCGGACTTCGACCCCAAGGGCCGCTCCGACGACGAGGTGATGCGCTTTTGCCAGGCCTTCATGACCGAGTTGTACCGACACATCGGCGCGAACACCGACGTCCCCGCCGGCGACATCGGCGTCGGTAGCCGCGAGATCGGCTACATGTTCGGCCAATACAAGCGCATCACGAACCGCTTCGAGAGCGGCGTCTTCACCGGCAAGGGGCCCGGCTGGGGCGGATCCTTGGCCCGCACCGAAGCGACGGGTTACGGCCTAGCCTACTTTGTCCAGGAGATGCTCAAGGTCCGCGGCGAGTCCCTGGAGGGCAAGACCTGCCTCGTCTCGGGCTCCGGCAACGTGGCGGTCTACGCCATCCAAAAGGTGCAGGAGTTGGGCGGCAAGGTCGTGGCCTGCTCCGACTCGGACGGGATCGTCTACGACGAAAGGGGCATCGAGCTAGACACGGTCAGGCGGATCAAGGAAGGCGAGCGCGGCCGCATCGCCGAATACGCGGACGCTCATAAGCACGCGCGGTACACCCCCGGGGGGAACATCTGGGACATCCCCTGCCACGTGGCCCTGCCCTGCGCCACCCAGAACGAGATCGGGAAGGGCGACGCCAAGAAGCTGGTCGAGAACGGCTGCGTCGCGGTCGGCGAGGGGGCCAACATGCCCAGCACCAACGAGGCCATACGGCTCTTCCTGGACGCCGGCGTCGCCGTTGGCCCCGCCAAGGCGGCCAACGCCGGCGGGGTGGCCACCTCGGCCCTGGAGATGCAGCAGAACGCCGGCCGCACCGCCTGGCCCTTCGAGTACGTCGACGAGAAGCTCAGGGAGATCATGAGGGATATCCACGCCACCTGCCGCGAGGCCGCAGCGGAGTACGGCGCCCCCGGCAACTACCTGGCCGGCGCCAACATCGCCGGTTTTATGAGGGTCGCCCGGGCCATGCTCGCCCAGGGCCTAGCCTAGGGTCTGCGCTCTCAATCCCGGTACACCACCAGCCCGTCGAGCGGCCTGCGTGAGCGGCGCTTCGGCGGATCGCCCGCCGCGTAGCCGAGCGTGAGAAGGGCGTGCGGCACGAGCTCGGGGGCGAGCCCAAGAGCCGCCGTCACCTCCCCCGGGCAGAAGAGCGGAGCGCACATCCAGCCCGCGTCGAGTCCCTGCTCGTAGGCGGCGAGCAGGGCGTTCTGCGCGGCGGCTCCGAGGGACTGGACCGCCATAGTGGTCTCGTTGCGCTGGCGCTCGGGGTCGGGGTACGCGTCCAGGTCCCCGGGGTAGAGGCAGAGCAAGAGTAGGACGGGCGCGTCGAGGAGGCGGCCCCGGGAGCCCTCCAGCCGCTTCTCGACGACGGCGGCGTCCTGGCCGTCCATCTCCAGATTTCTGCGCCACTCCTCCCCCATCGCGTCCGCGAGGCGCTCCTTCGTCTCCCGCTTCGTGACGACGGCGAAGCGCCAGGGCTGGGTGCCGTGCGGCGAAGGGGCCCAGCGGGCGGCCTCTACGACCTTCTCGATAACGTTATCGGGTACCTCGCGTTCGAGGTAGCGCCGTACGGACCGGCGACCCTTGAGGGTCTCCAGCAGAGGTTCGGCCTCGCCGCCGGGGGCGTCCAGAGCACCCCAGGAGGCGACGCGTTCGGGACGGATGGCGATGACGGGGTTCTCCTCTATCCGCATCCGCTCGTACTGGTGGTACTTACCGCGCAGGAGCCTGACGGCGGCGGTTTGCTCGTCCGTCCCGGTCTCGACGAGCTCTGCCCTCCCCCGCACCATGACGTAAGCCAGGAGGTCCCAATCCTCGGCGTAGCGGTCCGCAACGAGGGCAACCTGCGGGTTCTCGAGGATGTTGCGGACGCGCTTGAGGCGGGTGACGGGGACGTCCTTCGGCTTCTCGTCGAGGGCTATGTACAGGTTCCGACCGTCGTAGGCGAAGCAGACGGGGATCGTATGGGGCGAGCCGTCCGAGTCCGCCGTGGCGAGCCGGGCGACGCGCTGGCGCGTGAGGAAGGCGGTCTCGTCCGCCGAGAGGAGACCAGTCTCGGCCCTCAACCGGTCCTCTCCCCCACGCTCTCGCGGACCTTCGGGGCCACCTCAGAGGCGAAGAGACGCATGTTCGCGAGGGCCGCCTCGTGGGTGATGCCGGGCAGGCGTCCCCAGAAGCAGAGGTGGTCGTAGGGGGCCTCCTCGTGGAGGGCTACGAGCCTTTTGGCCACCTCGTCCGGGGTCCCGACGAAGAACCTACTTCGGTCGAGGTCCTCAGGGCGGAGGCGGTGGGGCGTCGGGCCTTCGGGGTCGGCGCCCCACTCCGCATAGCGGCTCGCCTGGTAGGCGAGGCCGGGTGCTACGAGGTCCCAGGCCCTCTCGCCGTTCTCGTGGACGAAGACTGTGGTGGAGGCGTAGAAGGGGAAGGCCGAGGCGTCGCCCCTACGCGCCTCGACCCTCTCCTTGAGGACGGCGTGCGTCTCCCCGAGGGGCACCCGGCCGCTGGAGGCGAGGAAGCCGTCCGCGTGGCGGGCGGCGCGGTCGAGTGCGGGTTCTGTGTAGCCGCCGAGGTAGATCGGGATCTGCCGCCCCGGGCGCGGCTCGAAGGGTAGGTCGGGCAAGCTCCAGCGCCGCCCCTCGTAGCCCGTGCGCCCCTCGTTCCAGGCGCGGCGTATGATCTCCACCCCCTCCTCTAACAAGGACGGCCGGTTCTTGCGGTTGAAACCGAGGGCGTCGAACTCGTGCTGGACGTACCCGAGGCCAACTCCGAGGGTGAAACGCCCGCCGGAAAGGAGTTCGACGACCGCCGCGTCCTCCGCGACGCGCAAGGGATGGTGCATCGGGAGGAGCAAGACGTTCGTCCCGATTCCTATTCGCGTCGTGCGGGCGGCGATCGCGGCGGCGACCACGAGCGGCGAGGGGAGGTAGCCGTCGTCGACGAAATGATGCTCGGAGAGCCACACGTTCGAGAAGCCAAGAGCCTCGCCCTCGGAGATCTCCTCCAGGCACTCGGCGTAGAAGTCCGCGTACCGGCCCGTGAACGGCAACTCCTGCCGGAAGTCGTACCAGAGCCCGAAGGTCGGGCCGTTGCCGTTTGCCAAGGTTCCTCCTTCGACATCGCCGCGTCGCCGCATACTCTAACCCAAAGTTGCACGGCCTCTGCATCGGTATGCGCGGAGCAGGGTTGCACTTGGTGGCTCGAACGCCTTACGAAGGCTTCCGCGCTGCGCACCTCTTCGGTGTCGGGTACTGTACGCGATCCGCCGCCACGCCCTGGAGGCGCTCCCTCGGTTCCAACGAGGTACCAAGCCTCGCAGGCTCCGTGCAGTATGCGGGCGATCCGCTATCCTCGCGCTACGCTTGTGCCCCGTATTCGGGAGCTGCGTAAGAGCTCGACCGCTTACACCAGCTTCTTCGCGCCGCGGTTACCGCTTACCGCGTCAAAGCCCGTGGTGGCCGCTGTAAGCGCAGCAGGCGTAGTCGAGGGGCGGGACAAGGCTCCTATACGGATAGCTCCTTCTCCTCCCCGAAGTCTGGAGGTAAGCCTTCTACCGCGAGGCGCAGCCAGTATGCCTCGAACCGGTCCCAGAGCTTCTCCTGGGGAAGCTCCGTGTGGCTCACGGGCAGCCGCACCACCTGGTGCGGTACGCGGAGGTGGTTGACGATGGCATAGACGGTGGGGGCCGGGACCACGTTATCCTCCCGGCCCAGGCCGACAAGGGTGGGGCATCTTATCTCTGCGGCGAAGTTCATCGAGTCGAAGTAGGAGAGGACGACCATCACGTCTTCTTCGCGTTCGGGGTATTCCTCCAGATAGCGGTTGATCTCCTGCCCCGACCCTTCCTCCACGAGGATGCGTCGTCCCTCCGCCCAACCAAAGCTCGGCACCGCCACGACCAGAAAATCCGCGACCTGAAGAATGGACTCGGCCATGACTGCCAGTCCCCCGGCGAAGCTCGTGCCGTTCAAGACCGTACGGGAGACGAAAGGAGCCAGGATCTCCCTGCCGACCTCGACGGCACGTATGTAGTCGCATACGGCGCCCCTCAGGACGTGTTTCTCGGGGGATTCGATCCCGCTTAGTACGTACCCCCACGACGATGGAGACGGGAGCGCGTCCCTGGAGTGCCCGTACCCCCGCGCCTCCACGCCGAGCACGTTTACGCCCACCCTCGCCCAGCGCCACATGTGATCGAGCCCGCCGCCGTAGCCGTGACTGTGCACGACCAGCGGCCGCGGGACGTCGTCCTTCCACCGGATCGCGTACCCCGAGACGCGGGCCCCTCCATGGGAGTCGAAGCTCAGCCTCTCGAACGCGAGAGCGGGGTCTTGCGACCCGAGCGATTCACGAGAGACGGCGGGAGGGATCTTCCCCAGCTCCTCTCTGGTTTTCTGCCAGAACGACTCGAAATCCGGCGGACGCGTCACGGGGGGTCGCAAGTTTTCGCCGGGCCCCTTCTCCCGATCCTCGGCACGTCGTTCGGGGGGAGGTGTCACGTCGAGAGCCGGGGGCCAGCAGACCCGGACGCTTTAGCTCCCAGTCGCACGGCTTCGCTGACGTAATCTTGGAAGCGGTTGTAGACGTAGCCGTTGACGAATTCGCGCAGCGCGCGGCCCTCGATGTTCTCGCCGAGGTGTTCCGAGAGGCGGATAGGCTCGTGCACGACCGCGACCGTCCTCGTGCGCGTGAGCTTCTTGTCGAAGTTTGCCACGGCGATCGGAACCAGCAGGGGCTCCGGCTGGATGTTGGCCGCGAGGTGGAAAGCCCCGGTCTTGAACGGTAGAGGCGAGTTCTCGGTCTCGGTCGAGGTTCCCTCTGGGCAGATAACGATGTTCTTGCCGTTCCGCAGGTTCTCCCTGGCGGTGTCCAAAAACAACCGGCGGCGCTGTTCGGGAGAAGTCAGGGGATCGTCGTCCGAGGGGTCCACGTGCCCGGAATACACGTAGATGTAGCCGAGCCGGTCGTAGAACTTCTGGTGCCCGTACTCGCCGGGGTCGGACTTGCGGACGATGCGCACGGGGGCTTCGCCGTACTTTTTCAGGAGGATCATGGACGCTACGAAGTGCGTGTCGAGCGTCAGGATGAAGTCGTTGGGGAGCAGGTTGTCCAGGTGGTTCGAGAGATGGTTCATGATGAAGATGTGGCCCGGCTCGTCGGGGAGGTTCTCTTCCCCGCGAATGATGTACTCCGTGCCCTCGAACAGCTCGGCGAACGCCTCGCAGCTCCGGCTCCTGAGCTCCTCCGGGCTCATCGTCTGCGGGGCGTTCGCCACCAGATCGTAGATGCCCTGAAGCTGCTGGAAGATCTTCACCTCTTGCCAGACATCGTCCAGGAGATCCGCTATTTGGGCGGCCAGCTCCCGCTCCACCTCGTCGCCGTCGGTTTTCAGCACCTCCAGGGTACGGCGGGCGTCGTCCAGGGTGAGGCGGTTCTCGAGGTAGTGGGGTATCTTGTGCAGGGGAGAAGTAACGCTCAAAGCCGTAGCGTTCTGTTGGAGGAGTGAGCGGACCGTTCGGGGCACGTTCCCGTAGCGGGTAGCGACCAGGCGCGTCCGCGTCATGCGCAGGTGGTTCCCGATAAGCCAGAGGACACGCCTCATGAACGCCAAGCCGAAGTCCGGCCGCTCCTTCGTGTACTCCTCGAAAAGATCCCTGCTCAACACCAGCATCTCCGTACGCTCGCGCGCTACGGCGGTAGCCCGGTAGCGGTGCGGTTCCACTATCGAGGCCCAGCCGACCGGGTATCCCGGGTGGCCGACGATGTGGGGAGGGGCCTGCCCCTCCATTTCGGGACCCGCCTCTTCGTTGTGGGGGACCTCGTCCCCCGGCTTGCGAAACGACAGCTCGATCTTGCCTTCGACGAGCACGTAGAACAACGTCGCGGGCTCGCCCTGCACGATGATGCGATCCCCCGCCTCGAACGTCTCCGTCCGGGCGAGGCGCGCGAAGTGCTCTATATGCTCCGGATCGAGCCCCTCGAAGAACGGCGAGTTGCGCAGGAGATCCAGCTCCCTATCTACCCTGCTACTCACAGCTCACCCGGGTTGTTCGGGGATTGCAGGAAGGTCACGGCACCTTCGAGCCGGTTGTCCATGGCGGCCGCGACCTTCTTCAGTATCAGGTACCCGAGGTACGGGTCCTCCTCGAAGATCTCCTCGAACGCGTCGCGCGGTATCCTCATCACCTCGGTAAGCTCCTCGCAGCGCATCGAGGAGGTGTGACGGTAGGGGGCACGGAAAGCCGACCAGGCGATGAGGCTCCCCGGCTCCCGGTGCACGCCCATAAGCAGCTCACCCACCCCCTCGAAATGCACCAGGATCTGCACCGCTCCACTCAGGAGGAAGTACACGGCCCGTGCCTCGTCGTTTTGTCGTACGACCAGAGCGCCCTGCTCTAGCCGTCTCCTGGCGGCCGATCGCGCCAGGCGTTCGAGTGCCCACCTTGGCACCCCCTCAAAGAAGGGGAGCCCGGCCAACTCCTCGATCGCTAGCCCTGTCGGGTCAGACCCACGCGACCCCGCGGCCGTATCGTGCTTTTGGTCCACCGGCCTCACCCTCTCCCTCGACGCCTGCCAGGTAGACAGGTATTAGTAACCCTGGCTCCAATTCTAAGGGAGGCCGCATGGCGGGATCAATCCTCGGAGGAGATCGAGGATGGGGCGGCGGACTTACGCCTCTCCCAATCCCTGATCTGGCAGAGAACTGAAGACCATGAGCTGCTCCGAGTGCGACCCTTGCAAGCAGTGGAAGGCGGAAGCCCCGCATCTACGAGCCCAGGACTCTTTGCTGCAACCATACTGCAACGCGGTCAGGCGCACGCATCTTGCAACTGAAAGCAATTGGTTCCGCAGTTAGGCACCTCTGTGACATCGACGTGCGACGGTACCGGGTAAACGAAAGAGCGTAGTCCAACATCGTTGCCTACCGCCATCAAGATGCCCCTTACGCGGCGCTGATCAAGATGCTCGACGACCCGCTTATTGCCGCAAACGCTCGGCTGACTCGCGCCTCGGGGCACCCGGCCATGGTGGGATTTTACGAGTAGCCGGGCGAGATTGCTCTACCCGAAGCTACCATAAGCCGTTAAGCCATCGTCCCCGACCAGGATGATTGGAAGGTTTCGCCGCGGGGAAAGACTTTTGCACGACAGGTGCCGCGTAGACCGTCGGGTCCTTCACGCCCGCGAGGGCAAATGCCCCGGTGGTCACTACAGACGCTCGGCCGACACGTGCACCGCAGTACGCCCCACGGTGGAGCTATACGGGTAGCGGCAGCCCCGTTCTCTTATCCGTCGGGCGGGAAGCGAAGGACGCTACTCAAGCTACCGGCGTGCGCCGCCCTTCCTCAAACGCCGCGGCGGTTACCGTAGACCAGGACGTGGAGTTGCGGGAGGACCGTAACCCCGTTCCACCGATCCGCGACTACCTTCTCGGCGAGCCACGCGTACCTGTCGAGGAGCCCGCTCACATCGGGCTCCGTGGCGTCGTCCGGCGCCGCGCCGGGCGGGTTGTCGTTGCCGACCTGAAGGTACATCGGGACGCCGGGGTATCTCGCCGCCACCTCCCTCGCGTAGACGTAGTCCACGTCGTCCATGACGACGACTTTCAGGATAACCTCGGTACCCGTCCCGCCCGCCGCGACGCAGAGGTCCAGCTTCTCCCAGTCCGTCTCCATCTTCGAGCTCGGCGGCTTCGGGGAGATCGTCAGGTGGTCGAGCTCGGCGAACCAGGGCTTCGAGACCGTACCCTGGGTCTCGATGGCGAAGGTGTAGCCGCGCTCGCGGCCGCGGCGTATCAGGTCTCCGAGTGGCTGCAACGCGGGGTTGCCGCCGGAGAGGGTGACGAGGATCGGCTCTGGCGAGAGCCTTCGCACCTCCCCAAAGATCTCCTCCGTCCCCATCTTGCGCCAGGAGCCGCGGTGCTCGGGCAGGACGGCGAAGAGGCTGTCGCAGAAGCTGCATCGGTAGTCGCACCCGCCGGTCCTCACGAATACAGTCGGACGCCCGATCACGCCCCCCTCGCCCTGTATCACCGGCCCGAAGATCTCCGAGACGGTGACGGTCTGCCCTTTGGCGACGGTCCTCACGGCCGGCGCTCCGGGCGATACTCGGCCCACGTCTTCTGCGTCTCGCTAACCCTGACGGCCGCGACCTCGGGCCACAGGGAGCTCGCGAAGTCGTAGAGCCAGCGGGCCAGGTTCTCGGCGCTCGTCACCCCGGGGACTACGTCGTTGAGGTTGCGGTGGTCCAGCTTCTCGCCCACGAAGTTCTTGAAGGGCTCCAGCTCGCCGTAGTCGCGCACGAAGCCGTCCTCGTTCAGCTGTGCGCTCTCCAGCACGAGCTCCACCCGGTAGGAGTGGCCGTGCCACCGCGAGCATTTGTGCGAGGGCGGAAGATGGTCCAGCCGGTGCGACGCCTCGAAGTGGAACTGTTTCGTGATGACGTACATCGCTAGTTCGGGCGCTCCCTGAGCGTCTCTGAATCCAGAAAGTTTTTCGGCGTAGACATGGCTTTGATCTTACCGCGCCGACCGCTCGGTGGCCGAATCAAGGCTCCAGCCCGTAGTCCGGGTCGCGGTACCCGGTCGGGTCGGGGAGACCGGCGTCCCTGAAAGCCTGCTTGCGCTCCACGTCCGTCCCGCAGCGCCCGCAGTGAAGCTCCCCACCCTCGTAGCAGCTCCAGGTGTCGGCGAAGGGCACGTTCAGGGAGGCGCCTATCTCCACGATCTCGGCCTTCGCCTTGTCAATAAAGGGAGCATGGAGGCGGAGCGAGGGATCCCCGAAGCCCTCGACGGCCTCGCGCTGCATGGCGTCGAACGCCCTAACGAAGCTAGGGCGGCAGTCCGGGTAGACGTAGTGGTCCCCGGCGTGCATCCCGGCGGCGACGATCTTCGCACCCTCCGCGACGGCGATGCCGTAGGCGACGGAGAGCATGATGGCGTTGCGGTTGGGGACGACGGTTGCGGCCATGTTCTCGGCGGCGTAATGGCCGTGCGGGACGTCGATCTCCTCCGTCGTGAGGGCGGAACCCGTGAGGAGGCGGCCCACACCCGAGAGGTCTACGACGTCGAAGTCCGCCCCGAGCCTCTTGGCGCAGAGCCTGGCGTACTCGATCTCCTTCGCGTGCCGCTGACCGTAGTCGATGGAGAGCAGGTGCAGGTAGTGACCCTCGGAGGCGAGCAGGTAAGCCAGTGTAACCGAGTCCATCCCGCCGCTGACGATGGCGACCGCTCTGCTATCATCCAAGGTAAGGTTCGCCCCCTTTCGGCGGGTACGTTGTGTTACGGAGAGCGTCGCGCAGATTATAAGAGATGGGGCGCCCGATTCGGGCCCGCATTCCGCCCGCGACGCAGTTCTACGTCCGAGAGGAACCATGATAGAAGACACTCGGCCCCTGGAAGACGTGCAGGGCCGGCGCGACGAGCGCGGCATAGACATAGACCAGGCAGGCGTCAGGGACTTGCGGTACCCGATCACCGTTCTGGACCGCGCCCGGGGCGAACAGCAGACGGTGGCGAGACTGAGCATGTCCGTCGGCCTCCCCTACCGCTTCAAGGGTACCCACATGAGCCGCTTCGTAGAGGTCATAGAAGCACACCGCGGCGAGGTCACGATGCGGACCCTGCCCGCCATCCTCCGGGAACTTAGGGAGCGCCTCGACGCCGAGAGCGCACGCGTGGAGGCGAAGTTCCCCTACTTTCTAGAGCGCGAGGCCCCCGTGAGCGGCAGGAAGGCGCTCTTGGATTACGACTGCTTCTTTCTCGGCGAATCCATCGGCCCGGACGAGGGTTTCGTCCTCGGCGTGAGCGTCCCCGTGACCAGCCTGTGCCCGTGCAGCAAGGCCATCAGCGACTACGGCGCCCACAATCAGCGGGGCTACGTGAACATCGAGGTCCGGCCGCGGAGGGCGGTGGGCGAGGAGCCGGAGCTCGTGTGGATCGAGGAGCTCGTGGAGGTGGGAGAGCGCTCGGGCTCGGCCCCGGTCTACCCGCTCCTCAAGCGCCCCGACGAGAGGCACGTCACCATGCAAGCCTACGATAACCCGGTCTTTGTCGAGGACATCGTGCGAAACGTCGCCGAGGAGTTGCGGGGGGACGCCCGGATCTCCTGGTTCCGCGTCGAGGCGGTCAACCAGGAGAGCATCCACAACCACAACGCCTTCGCCGAGATCGGGTGGACCCGTCCCGAATAAACCCTTCGGCCCGGGGGAACATCGGGGGATGGCGCATGCGTTGCCCCCACGATCGAACCGGCGCGTCTTCGCCCACGGCGCTCCAACGCTGCCGGATCGGCTAAGTACACGAGCAACGGGAGGGGAATCGTTATGGACGAGAGACAGGCATCCTGGGAGGATCTCAGGCGACAGGCGACCGAACGCCTCGGCCCCAACGCCGTCTTCGGCGAGGGCCCCATAGGCGCGACCGTCGCCATCGTCGGTGAGGCTCCGGGAGAGCAAGAAGACCGGGCCGGCAAGCCCTTCGTGGGCAGGGCCGGCAAGCTCCTCAACGAGCTTCTGGAGGAGGCCGGGATAGACCGCTCGGAGGTCTACGTCACGAACACCGTCAAGGTCCGTCCGACCGCCGAGAAGGACGGCCGCACAAAGAACCGCCCGCCCAGGGTCGGGGAGGTCCGGGAGGGCGTCGAGATCCTGCTCCCCGAGCTCAGGGCCGTCGGCCCCGCCGTCCTCGTCCTGCTCGGCAACACGCCGTCGAAGGCGCTGATAGACAAGTCCTTCGCCATGAAAAAAGACCGCGGCGTGGTGCGGGAGTCGATCCTCGGCCTGCCCGCCATCGCAACATACCACCCCGCTTACCTGCTCCGCCTTCAAGGCACGCCGGGCTACGACGAGGCGCGTGGGGAGTCGATCGGGGACTTGAGTGCCGCCCGCGACGCCGCGAAGGGCTAGCTCAGAAGCAGGCGGGCGCCCACGAAGATCAGCATGCAGGCGAGGATGACGCGCAGGGGCTTGCCCGGAACGTGAGGCGCGACGCGGCTCCCGACGAGGACGCCGGGGACGCTGCCCAGAAGGAGCGTACCGGCGAGGCCCCAGTCCACGTTGCCCTGCGAGGCGTGGGCGAGCCCCGTAACGAGCGAGAGGACCGTGGCGTGGGCGATATCGGTGCCGACGACCACCGCCGGGGCCAGGGGGTAGAGGAGGAGCAGAATGATGGCCATGATGCTCCCGGACCCTATCGAGGTGAGCCCGACGAGGTAGCCGCCCATCGCCCCGAACAGGACCGTGAAGAGGCGCCGCTTGAAGCTCATGGGGCTCTTGCCGTCCCAGATCGGTTTGCTCGGGCTTGCGAATCTGTCCCGCATGAAGAAAGTGCGATAAATCAGTGAAGCGCCCACGAGGACGAGGGTGGCCGCGATGATCGTGACCATGATCGAGCGGACCGCGTCCTCGTCGTAGTTCGCCTTGATCCACTCCAGCGTCGCGACGCCGAGGAGGCTGGCCGGGATGCTGCCCAGGCCGAGAAAGACCGCCACTTGAACGTTTACCGACCGCTGGCGGTAGTGCTGCACGGACCCGACCACCTTCGTGACGGTGGCGTAGACGAGGTCGGTGCCGACCGCGGTCGGGGCGGGGACGCCCATCGTCAGGACGAGAAAGGGCGTCATGAGGGAGCCGCCCCCCACCCCCGTAAGGCCTACCAGGAAACCGACCAGCAGGCCGAACAGGGCGGGGGTGGCGTCGATCATGCCCGGTTGAACTCCTCAACCGGCTCCAGATAGCCCTTCTCCTCCAGAAGCCCGATCACGCGCGCGGCGCTCTCGCGGGGCTCCTCCTCGTTCGTCTTGATGTGGAGCTCGGGCGCGGTCGGCGGCTCGTAGGGGTCGGAGACGCCCGTGAACTGCGGGATCTCCCCGGCGAAAGCCTTCTTGTACAGCCCCTTCACGTCGCGCTCGGCGCAGACCTCGACCGGCGCGTCCACGAAGATCTCGACGAAGTCCTCGCCGATCTGGCGGCGCACCTGATCCCGAACCTCCTTGAACGGCGAGATGGCCGAGACGATGACCCCGACGCCGTTGCGCGTCAACAGGTTCGCCACGAACCCGATCCGGAGCACGTTCGTATCCCGGTCCTCCCGGCTGAAACCGAGGCCCTTGGAGAGGTTGGTCCGCACGATATCCCCGTCGAGGACCTCGACGCTGCCGATCCTGCGCCTCAACTCCTTCTCCACGATCTCGGCGATGGTGGTCTTACCGGCCCCCGAGAGGCCCGTAAACCATAGCGTGAAACCGCGATCCAGCTTGCCATTCTCCATTACCGCTCCCCTCTTCGGCCCCGTGGGGTCCACCCCACGGGGATCGGTTCTCCAGCTGTCCCTTACTGCCCGTTCTTCTCGGCGCGCAAGCCCTCGATGAGCACCTCGACTACCTCGGGGCGGGAGAACTCCGGCGGCGGGTATTCGCCCTTCTGGAGCATCTCTCGAACCCGAGTCCCCGAGAAGAAGACGTGGTTCTCCTTATCGTGCGGGCACGTCTTCGGGGTTGCCATACCGCCGCAGTTGAGGCAGTAGAAGGCGTGCTCGAACATGAGCGGCGTGATCCCGAGGTCCTCGCCCTCGAACTCGTTGAAGATCTCCTGGGCGTCGTAGGTCCCGTAGTAGCTGCCCACGCCCGCGTGGTCGCGCCCGATAATGAAGTGGGTGCAGCCGTAATTCTTCCGGCACATGGCGTGGAAGATGGCCTCACGCGGCCCCGCGTACCTCATCGCCGCCGGGAAGACCGAGAGCACGGTCCGTTCCTTCGGGTAGTAGCGATCCAGGATCGTCTCGTAGGACTGCATCCTGACCGCCGCCGAGATGTCGTCGGACTTCGTCTCCCCGACGAGCGGGTTCAGCAGCAGCCCATCCACGATCTCCAGCGCGCTCTTCTGGATGTACTCGTGCGCGCGGTGGACGGGGTTTCTGGTCTGGAAACCCACGACCTTCTTCCAGCCCTTCTCGGCGAACAGCGCCCGAAGCTGGGCCGGCTCGCGGTAGTAGCCGGGGAACGGACGCGGGTTGGGTTCGTCGACGAGCAGCGTGATCTCACCTCCGAGCAGGGTGTCGCCCTGCCGGTACAGCGCCGCTACCCCCGGGTGCTCCTCATCGGCGGTCCGGTAGACGTTCTTGGCCTCGTGGACCTTGTCGTAGCCGTAGCGGTCCGTCACGGTCATCGTCGCGAGGACGTTGCCCGCATCGTCCGTAAGGGCGACCTCCTCGCCCTCGCTCACGCCGTTGGCCTCGTCCCCGCTCGTGGAGAGGGTGGTCGGCATGCTCCAGACGAGCCCGTTCGCCAGATGCATCGTCTCGACGACGGAGTTGTAGTCCTCGCGGCCCATAAAGCCCTTGAGCGGCGAGAAGACGCCGGTCGAGATCATCTCAAGGTCGGAGAGCGCCCGCGGTCCCAGGGCCACCTTCGAAAGCCCCTGGGCGGCCTCGAGCCTCTCGGCGCGCTCACCCTCCGGCGCCCGCCGGTCTACAAGCTCCCCGCCGTGCGGTACCGTCGTCGCGTACTCGGCCTTCATCGGCTGGCCCCCGCGGAGGCGAGCTCTTTCTCGCAGCCCGTATTCGGCAGGCGTCGCGTCGCGCGGCCCGCGAGGCCGGCAGCGCAGTGCTCCCAGATCCGCTCGCCGACGACCCAGAGCCTCAGCTCGCCGGCGTAGCCCCGCACGATAGCGAGGAAGGCGTCGTACGCCATCCCGGCCTCCTCCAGACCATCGCCCCACTCCTCCCAGAGGATCTCGGCGACGAACCGGGCGTCGTTGATGGTCTTCATGCCATCCTCAGGGTTCTCCTCCAGCAGGGCGCGCGTCTCCGCGCGCAAGGCGAGGGGCTCCTCGGGCATGGGTAGGCTCTTACGCGTCTCGCTCAACTAATACCTCACAGCGTCGTGTGCGACCGGCGCCCGATCCGTCCCGGAGTAGTTCTCCAGGTGCTCCTCGTAGTCGATGAAAAGGGGAGCCTCGGGGTCAAAAGCCCTCTTGAGGCTCTTGAACGCGATCCTCTTGTCCAAAGCGTCAAGCTTATCCAAAGCCTCCGGCTTGTCAAGCTCGCGAAGCTCCAGCTTCGGGCGAACGTGCTCGAACGCCTCCAGTCCCTCCTCGCTCCGAACGATGACGGAGGAGTACCCGTCGGCGCTGCCGACGCTCCCGACGGAGATGTCCGCCGCGTGGCCCATGAAGTCCGCGCACTCGTCGCAGCCCTTGAGGGCGGCGCCGTGGAAGTCCTTGATCGGCTCCTCGAAGATGGTTTCTCCCAAGAGATCTTGAACGATCAGCTTGCCGCGGATGATGTCGACCCTGCCGACGTTGTCGAGGTCGACGTTGCGCTTGTCCCGGATCTCGTCGAGCATCAGCTTCTCGTAGTTGAAGCTCTTCGTGCAGAGGAGCGCGATGGTCAGGGTGATCGCCTCGACCTGCGAGGAGCCCCACGTCCACGGCCGCGCCTGCATCGCCTTGATCCCCTCGATCTCGCACGGCGTTCCCACCACTGCGATCCTCGGGTTCGGCGGAAGGTCGTAGCCCTTGAAGTCCACGTGACCGAGCGCTAGCGTCTGGTTGTAGAAGGAGCCAGCGGACTCGCGGACCTCGTCGGGGGTTCTGGCAAGGAAAGCCTCGCCCTTCCACCGCTCGGTCTCCGACTCGCGGGCGACGAGCGCGCCGTCGATCTCGCCCTTCTCCAGAAGCTCGATGAGCAACGCACTGACAAACCCGCCGTCCTGGGCGCCCTGGATCATCGGGTCGATACGGGCGGTGTACGTCTCGTGCACCGTCCCGAGGGCGTTACCGGAGACGCCGTCCGGGACGCTCAGGCCCGCCGCCTTCGCGGCAGCGGCGTTGTTGCCCGTGATCTTCTCGAGCTGCCGATCCTCGAACTCGTCGAGGTCTTCGTCACCACGCTCCTCTTCCGCCTCTTCCCGGAAGAGCCCCTCCTCCTCGACCATCTTCGCGTCTTCGAGCTTCCACGTTGCCTCGTACTGAAGTCCGCCACGCGGGCAGAAGTCCCAGCACAGCGAGCAGCCCGTGCACATCTTGACGAGCGTCGGAAGGTCGTCTTCCCCGATCCCGATGGAGTCGGTCGGGCAAGCCGCCACGCACACGCCGCACTGGACGCAACGCTCGGCGTCGATGACCGCCTTCTCCAGGTCCCAGAACCAGACCTTGCCGGGAGCCTCGTCGATGTCGTTCATCAACTCCCGGATGTCGAACCCGGCCATTAGCCCTGCCCCCTGTTCCTGCCGGCGCTCCTCAGAGCGCCGCGTAGCTCCTTGTTCGGCCGCCGACGGGCCCACTCGTGGAACCTCTCGCCTATCCGGCGCTCTTCCTTGAACTTCTCCATGACGGCGACCAGCGCGTCCGGCACGTCGTCGGCGGGCTTGGCCCCCTCGACCCAGTCTATAAACGCGGCATCGCGGCCGAGCGAACCGCCCATGCCGATGTCCACGCCCTCGACGAGCGCGTCCTTCGTCTTCGCGGTCTCCCCGCGGAAGCCGATGTCCCCGATCTGGGGCTGGGCGCAAGAGGCCGAGCAGCCCGAGAAGTGCATCCTGATGGCGTCCTGGCCGACGTCGCCGACCCGCTCGTCCATCTCCTTGGCCCACTCGACGGCCCGAAGCTTCGTCTCCACGATCGCGAACCGGCAGAACTCGTTGCCGGTGCAAGCCACGATCCCGCGCTCGAAAGCCCCGGGGTTCGGCGAGAACCGCTCGAGCAAGGGCTCGGCGAGAAACTCGTCGAGCTTCTCCTCCGGGATATGCGTGATGACGAGGTTCTGGTCGGTAGCGAGACGTATCTCGCCGCCGTACCGCCTGGCGAGCCGCGCCGCCTCGACGAAGTGCTCGCCGCTCATGCGGCCGACGGGAACGTTGAGCCCGACGTAGTAGAGGCCCTCTTCTTTCTGCGGGTGCACCCCGACGTGGTCGCCCCGGTAGTGCTCCGTGAGGTCCTCGCCGGCGGGCGTAAGCTCGAAGGCGGCGCGCTTCTCCAACTCCTCCCGGAAGCCCTCGGGCCCGAGTTCCTGGACGAGGTAGCGCATACGGTTCGTCCAGCGGTTCTCGCGGTTGCCGAGCTCGCCGAAGATCTGGGCGATCGCGCGGGTAAGCTCGACGGCCTGCTCCGGCCTGACGAAGACGTCGATGTCCGACGCCATGCGCGGGCCGTCCGAGAGGCCGCCGCCGACACGGACGTTGAAGCCCAGGGTGCCGTCGGCGAGGCGGGCCGGAAGGAGACCGATATCGTTGATCTCCGCCTGGGCGCAATCCTCGAGGCAGCCCGTGACGCTCATCTTGAACTTCCGGGGCAGGTTCGCGTACTCGCGGTTGCCGGTGAAGAAGTCGTTGATCGCCTCCGCTACGGGGGCGGCGTCCAGGACCTCGTCGTGGCCGAGGCCGGAGACGGGGCAGTTGAGGACGTTGCGGGCGGAGTCGCCGCAGGCCTGCACGGTCGTCATCCCGACCTCCTCCAACCTCCGCCAGATCTCCGGAACGTCCTCCATCTTGATCCAGTGCATCTGGATGTCCTGGCGCGTGGTCAGGTCGAGGAAGTTGTTGCCGAAGTGCGGGTTCGGGATGGGACCGTTGGCGAAGTCTATGGCAATCTGGCCGATGACCTCCGCCTGGTCGGGCCTCAAGATACCGCCCGGCACCTTCATGCGCATCATAAACGCGTCCCCACCCTGCTTCTGCGGGTAGATCCCGACCCACTTGAGGCGCTCGACCTCGCCAGGCACCTCGTCCATGGCCTTTATGCCCTGCTTGGAATAGGTCTCGAGGATCGCGTCGCGCACCTCGAGCGGGTGACGGTCGAGCTTTATCTTCTCGACCCTGTTTAGCTTCTGGTTCTCCCTAAGCGTTTCCACGCGTAACCTGTCCTCCGACAAAGTGTATGCCGCACTCCGTCTTGTCCGTGCCGCTCCAGCGCCCGGCCCTCGGGTCCTCGTCGGGAGCTACGGGGCGGGTCTGCGGCTCGCAACCGATGCTCTTGTAGCCCCTGTGAAGGAGCGGGTTGACCGGCACGTCGTGCTCGGCCACGTACTCGTGCACCCACTCTTCATCGACGAACGCGAACGGCGCTATCTTCGCCGCCCCGTAACGCTCGTCCCACGCCACGACCAGGGTGTTCGCCCGCTGCGGCGTCTGGCCGCGCCTGATGCCCGTCATCCACGCGTCGTAGCGCTTGAGCGCCTTGGCGAGCGGCTGCACCTTGCGCACCTGGCAGCACAGGTCGGGCGTGCAGGTCCGCATCTCCTCGCCGTAACGCTCCACCTGCTCGTCGATGGAGAGCTCGCTCCTCAAAACCTCCAGGGGCAGCTTGTAGCGCCCGCCCATGGCCTCCTCGCGGAACTCCACCGTCTCCCGAAAAAGGAAGCCGGTGTCGATCGTCAGCACCGTCACCTTGTCGGTGAGGCCGGAGATCATGTTCAAAAGCGACATCCCCTCGGGACCACCGAACGAGGCCGAGAGGGCCAGCCCCTCCCCGTAAGTTTGTATCGCCCACTCGATGATCTCGTGCGGCGGCGCGCCTTCTAACCGCTCGTTGATCGCTTCGAGCTCCTCGGGGCTCGGGACGTATTCGTGCCGCGCAGACGACAGAGCTTTAGACATTGTGCTCCTCTCCGAAATGAGATGGAAGAAATTTAAATGGCCCAAGGGGCCGTACGTAGATCAGACGCAAGCGCAACAAACGAGACATCGCGCAAAAACGACCGAAGCGCGAATCTCGTACCCCCCGAAAACGTTTCCTTGTATGCCTCGCAAGTCC
>JADDPR010000446.1 GCA_016781775.1 Rubrobacter sp.
CTGCGGGTTTTCAGATTCGGGCTCGTCCAACTGTGCGGTCTCCTGCCCGGCCGTCGCGAAGTTCGACGCCTGCTCGTCGCGCATCACCACCCGCCACACCGCGCCCTGGCGCACCAGCTGCTGGCTCACCTGGTAGCTCTCTTGGCCCGAGCCGCTGCTGGCGGTCAACGCCGCCTCCACGGTCGCCTCGTCGCCCCGGTCGTCCACCGAAAGGAAGGAGTAGTCCGTTATGGAGTAGGGGGCGTTGGCCTCGAAGTAGGCCCTGTACTGCTCGGGCGTGATCAGCAGCCTGCTCTCGTCGGCGAAGAGGGCGTAGGCCCCCTCGTAGTCGCCCTCGTTGATGAGGCGATACTGGAGCGCGAGGACTTCCTCTGGCGACTCTTCCTGCGTAGCGGCCTGCTCGTCGGGCGGCTCGCTTGAAGGCGAGGCAGAGACCGACGCCTCGTCCTCCTTATCCTCCGGGGCCTCCGCCACCGTGACCGTCTTCGTGACTTCCCGCGTTACTTCTCGCGGGGGCTGCTCCTCGTCCTCGCCGGTCGGGCCGCCCTGCTCAGTGCCGCATGAGGACAGCGCGAACACCATCAACCCCAAGAGACCGACGTATGCCAAGAAACTAAACCGCACCAAACGCCCCACGCGAAGACCTTTCTCTAGCCCGCCGATAAGCGATATTAGGCATGCCACGAAACTCGGCGCTACCCCGCATCCCTTGCGGCGTCTTCGGACGGGCATGTGGCGGCTGGGGGCGAGTGGTGATGCGGGCTGACCGGGTAGAGGACGACCACCTGGATACGGCGGGGCATAATACGCCCCGCCGGTATTATGGGTCGACTGGACCCTCAGCCTTCGGAGTTCCCTAGAACCCCAGGTCGACGAAGCCCTCCTCGGCACCGAAGAACGCTGCGTCCCCTAGCTTGAGCTGGAAGCCGGAGGCGCCGGGGGCCACGGTAAAGATCACCCGACTGGGTTGGGTGACCCCCGGGTTAACCTGCGTCAAGAACGGGTCGAGCTCTTGGGGCACGTAGCCGAAGGTATCGGTGTCCGGGTTGGACTCGCGGTTCTGGCTGTCTATGAGGGCAATAGAGAGCGTGTCCAGCGTGAGGGACTCGCTGGAGTTGTTCGTGAACTCGAAGTCCACGATCACGAAGTTGCCCTGCTTGGTCTCGCCGAACTCGCCGAACTCATCCTGCGACAACTGGGTAGCCGTCGTCGCGTTGGTCACGACCCAAGCCACGTCCCCCACAGCTAAAGGCTCCCCTATGGCCACCGTCTGGGCCGCGGGCGGCTCGGGCTCTGGGGCGGGCTCGGGCTCTGGGGCGGGCTCCGCCGCTCGTTGCACCGGCTCGGGCTCCGGTTCCGGCTCCGCCGCTTGTTGCACTTCTGCCTGATTCT
>JADDPR010000364.1 GCA_016781775.1 Rubrobacter sp.
CTAAAAGCCACCTCCGCCCGTACTACTGCCTCCGTAGCACCGAACCCTCGCCGCTACCGCTCGCCCCCTGATCCAGGGGCCTCGTCGGTCCGGAAAGCTCGAACGTCCTCGAGGATCGGCCCCACGGGGACGAGCGGGTGCTTGCCGTTTGCCGCGTTGTTATAATCGATACGTCCAGGCGGCATTCCGGCGTGGAGAGGAGACGGTATGGTGACCGAGAAGCGCAGGTCTTTCCTGGAGTTGCTGTTCGGCGACGGGCACGGCTCCGAGCGGCAGGGGAGGGTTCTCAGGTACATCGTGCATCGGCTCGGGGAGGGGGCGAGGCTCCAGGACGTCGTCGAGGAGGAGTACGTCCGGCGCAACGCCACCAGGGACGAGGTCGACCGGATCATAGTGAACCCCGAGCTGATCCACTCTTCCAGGGAGCACCTCGAGAGGGCGTTCGCCTCGGGCGAGTTGGACCCGAAAGCTCCGGCGCACAGGTAGATCTAGCGGGTCCCGGCCTCCGCGAGGGTTGTATAATATTGCGGTTGCAATCTTCATATAACCCCGCGGAGGAAGCATGCCGATTTACGAGTACAAGTGCGAGAACGGGCACGTCTTCGACATCATGCAGAAGATGAGCGAGGCCCCCCTGACGGAGTGCGTCGAGTGCGGCGCGCCGGTGAGGAAGGTGCTTCAGCCGGTCGGTATCTCCTTCAAGGGCTCGGGCTTCTACTCGACCGACTACAACAACAAGGCCACGAAGACGGACACGAAAGAAACCACCAAGACAGAGTCCTCGAGCTCCTCGAACGGCAACGGCTCCGAGAAGAAGTCCGAGACGGCCTCCTCGACCGGGAGCACGGCCAAAAAGGCCGACTGAGGGGAACGGTGGCCGAGCCCGCACGAGGAGAACCCGAGGGTCAGGTCCGTCGGGACGCGGGCAGGACCGCGCTCGCCCTCACGCTCCTCTTCGTCCTGGCAGCCATCACCGTCTCCGCAGGCCTCGTCGTCTACACGGCTTGGCTCCACGATTCCGAAAACGGTCCGTTCGCCGTCCTCTTCGCCGTCCTGAGCTCCAAGGCCGCCCTCTCCTGGCTCGCCTGGAAAGACCAGGACCTGCACGAACAACGCCGAGCCGGCGACGGGCCGAAGCAGACCTAGCTCCCTACGCTCGATAAACTCGTTTTCTTTCCGTTATGCTGGTCCGGTCGCGTACCCGAGCGCAGGCTACTTTCCGCCTTCCCGAGCACGAAAAGTACCGCGAAAAGTGCTGCAAATAGGGGTTCAACTTTAGGTAAAGCTTGACGTAGACAATCGCTCCCCACTCCGTGTAGTGTCTTCCACCGAGGATGTTCTTGGGAGAACGGGCGCCGGGCGGGGCCTATCGGGCTCCGCCGCCGTCTTTAAAGCACGGAGGAGGGAGTTTCTTGCCGGCCACGCCATTCGCGCACTTGCATTGCCATTCGGAGTACTCGATGTTGGACGGGGCGAGCAGGATCAAGGACCTCGTCTCCTTCGCCAAGGAGCAGAACATGCCCGGCATCGCGCTCACGGATCACGGCGTGATGTACGGGTCGGTGAAGTTCTACCAGGAGGCGACGAAGGCCGGCATCAAGCCGATCTTGGGGTGCGAGGTCTACGTGACCGCCGACCGGCACGACCGCAGCCGGGCGAAGTACTACCATCTCACGCTTCTGGCGCGCACCGCCGAGGGTTACAAGAACCTCATGAAGCTCTCGACCTGCGGTTTCCTGGAGGGCTTCTACTACAAGCCGCGTGTGGACATGGAGATGCTCAGAAAGCACGGCAAGGGCATCATCTGCCTCTCGGGCTGCCTCTCGGCCGAGGTGCCGACGCGCATCCTGGAGGGGCGCATCGACGAGGCGCGCAGGCTCGTGATGGAGTACGGCGAGATCTTCGACGCCGTCTACCTGGAGATGCAGGACCACCTCGAGATCCCGGAGCAGAGGCGCGTCAACGAGGGGCTCCTGAAGCTCCATAAGGACACACACATCCCCCTCGTCGCGACGAACGACTCGCACTACACGGCGCGTTCGGACGCGAGGATGCACGACGTGCTGCTGTGCATCGGGACGGGCAAGTTCCACGCCGACCCGAACCGTATGCGCTTCTCCGGCGAGGAGTTCTACGTCAAGCCGGTCGACGAGATGGAGAAGCTCTTCCCGAACCATCCCGAGGCGCTGGAGAACACCCTGAAGGTCGTCGAGAGCATCGAGGACCCGGGGATCGAGCTCGGGAAGACGAGGCTGCCGAACTTCCCGAAGCCATCGGGCTACACGGCCGACCAGTACCTCCTCGAGAAGTGCGAGGAGGGCCTGAAGATGCGCTACGGGGCGCGGGCTCGGGACCCGGAGGTGCGGCAGCGCCTCGAGTTCGAGCTTGGGACGATCGGGAAGATGGGGTTCGCGGACTACTTCCTTATCGTGTGGGACTTCGTGAAGTACGCGAAGGACCGCAAGATCGCGGTGGGGCCGGGGCGAGGGTCGGCGGCGGGCTCGATCGTGGCGTACGCGCTGGAGATCACGGACCTCGACCCCCTGAAGTACTCGCTCCTCTTCGAGCGCTTCCTGAACCCCGACCGGATAAACATGCCGGATGTGGACATCGACTTCTCCGTCCACGGCCGGGCCGAGGTGATGCGCTACGTCACCGAGAAGTACGGCGGCTACGAGCACGTCGCGCAGATCATAACCTTCGGGACCCTCGGTGCCCGCGCCGCCATCCGCGACGCCGGACGCGTCTTCCAGTACCCCTACGACGCGACGGACAAGCTCGCCAAATTCATCCCCGAGAAGCCGGTCGGAACGGGCCTTCGCGACGTCCTGGCGCAGAACGAGGACGGCATCTACGTCCCGGGCGAGAAGCACCCCGGGGCGGCGCGTGAGATGCTCCAGTTTGTCGAGGGGAACGCGGGCGCCAAGGACATCCTGGACATCGCCTTCAACATCGAGGGCTTCTCCCGCCACGCCTCCATCCACGCCGCCGGAGTCGTGATCTCGGAGGAAACCCTCACGGACATCGTCCCCTTGCAGAAGGGCGCCAAGGGCGAGGTCATGGTCCAGCACCCGATGAGCGACGTGGAGGCGTTGGGGCTCCTCAAGGTCGACTTCCTCGGCCTCAGAAACCTCGACGTCATCGAGGAGACGCTCCAGACTATCAAGGAGACGACCGGTGAGGAGGTGGACATCGGGGCGATCCCGCTCGACGACGAGGAGACGCTGAAGCTCTTCTCCAGGGGCGACACCTTCGGGGTCTTCCAGTTTGAGTCCGGCGGGATGCAGCGGATGCTCCAGGAGGTCCGTCCCGACCGCTTCGACGACCTCGTGGCCCTGAACGCCCTGTACCGGCCGGGCCCGATGGATTACATCCCAAACTTCAAGCGGGGCAAGCACGACCCCGAGAGCGTGCAGTACCCCGACGAGCGCGTAAAGCACATTCTGGAGCCGACCTACGGGGTGGCGGCCTACCAGGAACAGCTCATGGAGATCTCCAAGACTTTGGGCGGCTTCACGCCCGGTGAGGCAGATACGCTTCGCAAAGCCATCGGTAAAAAGAACGCCAAGATGCTCGCGACGCTCAAGGACAAGTTCATGGACGGCTGTACGGCGAGCGAGGTCTCCTCCGAGGTCGCCGAGGAGCTGTGGAACTGGATGGAGAAGGCCGGGGGCTACTCCTTCAACAAGAGCCACAGCGCATGCTACTCCTTCCTCGCCTTCCAGACCGGCTACCTGAAGGCCCACTACCCCGAGGCGTACATGGCGGCCTTGATGAGCAGCGTGATGAACACGAAGGACCGGGTGCCGCAGTACGTCGCGGAGGCGCGGGCGATGAGCATCGAGGTCTTGCCGCCGGACGTCAACGAGAGCGGGCACCGCTTCACCGTGGTAGGGGGGACGATCCGGTTCGGGCTCTCTGCCGTCAAGAACGTCGGGAGCGCGTGCGTCGAGGCGATCATCGCCGCCAGGGAGGACGGGCCGTTCGAGGACGTCTTCGACTTCTGCGAGCGGGTGGACCCGAAGACGTACAACAAGCGGACGCTCGAGGCGCTCATAAAGTGCGGGGCGTTCGACTGGACGGGTGCTTCACGGGCGGCGATGGTCGAGGTCCACGAGAAGGCCGTCGAGCTCGCGCAGAAGAGCCTCAAGGAGGCGAACGCCGACCAGTTCTGCATGTTCGACGCCGCCGAAATAGCGCCGGCGAGGCCGGTAATCTCCGACGCCGAGGACGACCGTAGGGGCGTCCTCGAATGGGAGAAGGAAGTCCTCGGCCTCTACGTCTCGGACCATCCCCTGCGCCCCGTCGCCCACAAGCTCAAGAGGCACATCGACACCACCGTCTCCGACCTCGACCACTGCCGGGACGGGGCGGTCGTGTGGGTCGGGGGGCTCGCGACGAGCGTGCGGCGCAACACGACGCGAAAGGGCGACGTGATGGCGATGCTCCAGCTCGACGACGCGCGCGGGCTCGCCGAAGTCATGGTCTTCCCGAGGGTCTTCGCCAAGTGCGCCGACTGCGTGCGCGAAGACGCCATCCTCAAGGTCAAGGGCCGCGTGGAGCGCAAGGAGGGCATCCCGCGCGTCGTGGCGCTGGAGGTCGAGGAGCTGCACCTCGAACCCGGGCCCGACCCCCTGTACCTCTACGCCGACGAGTTCGTCGGGATCTCGCGGAGCAGGGCCAAGGAGGCCTTCGAGGTCATCGGCCGCCACTCCGGCGGAAGCCCGCTCTTCCTCGTCTCGGGGGACGGCGCGCTTGAGGAGCAGATCGCGGGTGTGGACGACTCCTCCGACCTCCACGCCGAGCTCAAGCAGATCCTCGGCCCGCGCTGCATAAGCATCATCCGGCGAATTCCGGCACGCAGCGAGACACCGGCAGAGGCGGCGATGGAGCAGGTCGGGTAGGCGCAGCGGCGGAGACAGAGATTCTCCACGGGTACCCGAAAAAGCCGCGGTCCGGGCTTTACAGGGGGCTTAGAATTCCTGTGTTGTCCAACGAGCGGGGAGGCAGTCATGGAGCGAGGCCGGGTAGAGCGGATACCGGATCGGTGGATCGGGGAGCCGGTGGAGGTGGGGCACCATGTCGATAACTCCGGCGTCCTGTCGGTGGGGTCTTCCGCCGGTACCCTCGAAGAGACCGACGGCTCGGGCATCCTCATTTCGGTCCAGGGCTCCGGGGGCAGCGTGGAGCTTCGCTTCTTCCCCTGGGCATCCGTGGTCACGATCGCGACGTCGGCGGGCTAATCACAACTTGGCTCGGCAGCCCTCCATGGCGGGGCATCAGCGGCGTCTCCAGCAAGCACCTCCAGTCCTACCTGGACGAGTTCGTGTTCCGCTACAACAACCGGGACAACTCGAACGGGATGTTTATGGCCTTTCTTGATCGGGTCGAGAAGGTTTCTCCCCCCGAGTCGGCTTC
>JADDPR010000062.1 GCA_016781775.1 Rubrobacter sp.
CACTCGACATGGGGACCTTCCTGATGGGCCACATGAGCTTCGGGCTGCTCGTCGGTATCTTGTATGGCATCTTCACCGGCGGGAGCGGCGCTGCCTTTTGATACGGGGGATCGAGACGTTGAGACCCATCAGCGAGCAGGTAGTGGTGGTCACCGGGGCCTCGAGTGGCATTGGGCGGGAGACCGCGCTTCGCTTCGGACAGCGGGGCGCGTCGGTCGTGCTCGCTGCCCGGAACGAGGTGGCCCTGGGTGAGGTGGCGAGGGAGATCGAGCGCCTGGGCGGTATCCCGCTGGTCGTCGTGACGGACGTGGCCGAGTGGGCGCAGGTCGACCGGCTCGCTCAGGAGGCAGTCGCCCAGTTCGGGCGGATCGACACCTGGGTCAATGTCGCTGCGATCGCCGGCTACGGGACCGTCGAGCAGACCCCCGTCGAGGAGATCGAGCGCCAGATCCAGGTCATCCTCATGAGCCAGATCTACGGGATGAAGGCGGCGCTGCCCCGTATGCAGCGGGAGCGGTGGGGGACGATCATCAACGTCGGCTCCGTCCTCGGGGCACGGAGCGTGCCCCTCCAGGCGGCCTACTGTGCGGCCAAGGGCGGCATCAAGGGTTTCACCGATTCGCTCCGGCTGGAGCTCGAGCACGAGAAGGCGGGCATCAACGTGACGCTGATCCTGCCCTCCTCGGTGAACACTCCCCTGTTCGGCCACGCGAGGTCAAGGCTCGGCGTAAAGCCTCGGCCGATCCCGCCGGTCTACGAACCCAACGTCGTGGCGGAGGCGATCCTGTTCGCCGCCGAGCACCAGAGGCGAGATATCGTCGTCGGGGGCGGGGGCAAGCTACTGACGGTGATGGAGCGGCTCAGCCCCTCGTTCCTCGACCGCTTCATGCTGGCGTGGGGACAGATGTTCAAGCTGCAGATGAGTGACCGACCAGACGACGGCGAGGACAACTTCTTCGGGCCGATGGACGGGAACGGGTCAGTGACCGGCGAGTGGGGCCGAGGATCACGGTCGAGGAGCCTGTACACCCGCCACCTAGAGCAGTACCCGAACCAGAAGCGCGCCCTGCTCATCGCGGCGGTGTTGGGAATTGTCGCGCTGGCGCGGAGGGCCGGGAGGTAGGGGAGCACCTATCAACGTGATGACGCTGTCAATCAGGGAGGGGACGCAGTGATCAAGGAGTCTTGGGTCGAGGTCGGTAGCTTGCGGACGCACTACCTGACCGCGGGTGACGGACCACCGCTCGTGCTGCTGCACGGACATGGCGAGAGCTCGGCATCGTGGTGCTGGGTACTGTCCACATTGGCGCGCACGAACCGCGTGTACGCGCCCGACTTCCCTGGAGCTGGTCAGAGCACGAAGCCCGCTGTCTACTCCCAGCCCCCCGCGTTCTACTCCGATTTC
>JADDPR010000571.1 GCA_016781775.1 Rubrobacter sp.
ATGGGGGGACATGAGGGGTAGCTGCTCGTGTGGCGCGGTTATGTATGAGGTAGATCGGTTGGACATGCCGATACTGCATTGTCACTGTGTGACCTGCCGCAAGACGCATTCGGCCCCCTTCGCTCCGACCGCAGGCGTCGGGAGGGAGCACTTCCGTTGGCTAGCCGGGGAAGACAAGCTGTCTTCCTACGAATCGTCGCCGAGGAAGCTGCGCCGTTTCTGCTCGAAGTGCGGCTCGCATCTGGTCGCAGAGCGGGCCTCTCAGCCTCACGTTGTCCTTCGCGTCGCCACGCTCGACGAGGATCCTGGAGAGCGTCCGCGAGCCCACATCTGGACCTCACACGACGTCTCCTGGCTGGGGTATTGCGAAGGCGTGCCGTCCTACGCTTCCATGCCGTCGCCGGAGCAGATCGACCGGGGGCCATCCTCCCGGTAGCAACCGCGGTCTGGGAGGAACGGCCGTTACTACTACGGCGGTTAGAACAGCTCGGCGAGGAGGACTATAGGATACGTGCCCGCTGACTGCGGCCACGCTTGCGTGTCAGCAGGAAACTACCGCTCGGGCCGTAGCCAAGCCCGCGGGCGGGGCACCGTTGGCGACAAGCGGAAGATCCGAGATCCGAAACCACGCCAAGCGCTCCAGGGCGACGACGGGCGCGCAGGCGATTAGATCCGCGAGCAGGGCGACCGCCGGTACGTCTGCTGCTACGTGAGCCTCTCCCCGCAGCGCTCCTTGGAGCTCCCGGTGACGACCGACGGCGGCTTGCTCCTTGCCGATCTGTCGCAAGCGCTTCTGGTTCGCCTCCTCGCCTCCTGCACCTCAAGGAGGTTTCCTTTATCGAGGCAGAGGACTGATCTCAGGAAGACGGCTCAACCCGTCTCCTTGCGAGCCCATGCCGTATCACCTCCGAAGAAGCGTTCGACCTCCCGCAAGGAACCCGTAACGGGTGCCGGGGGGAGGCTCGCGAGGACCGCCTTACCCCAGCTCTTGCGGTGGAGTCTGGGGTCAAGCAGTGCGATCACGCCGCGGTCGGTGTCGCGGCGCATGAGCCGTCCCGCTCCCTGCCTGAGCGCTACCTGCGCCCGGGGCAGCGAGACGGTGCGAAACCACTCCTTGCCCGCCCGCTCCGAGAGCCGCTTGATGACCGGGTCGTCGGGGACGGGGAAGGGTACCCGGTCTATGACGACCAGCGAGACCGCCTCGCCCGGCACGTCCACCCCGGTCCAGAAGGAGCGCGTCCCCACGAGGACGGCGCCCTCCGTCTCCTTCAGCCACTGCACGAGCCGCCCCGGAGAATCGTCGCCCTGGAAGCGGACCGGGAAGGGCGGGGCGAAGATGCGCCTGTAGGCCTCGACCGCCCGGCTCGTCGAGAGCAGCACCAGCGCCCT
>JADDPR010000133.1 GCA_016781775.1 Rubrobacter sp.
CATACCGAAACCCCCTTCGTTCTTTCGGCGTTTCCCCTTACCACTTCAAGGTTCTCGATCCGCGTCGCCATCGCCCCCTCCCTTGACGTTCGCAGCGGTCGAGTGAGACTCGGATCTCCCCCAGAAGCTGTTTGCTCACAGTCGAGGAGCTCTACGATACACCGAGAGTCCGCCAAAGTTACCTTTGGTGGCCCCGGCCTTTTCGTAGGCTTATACTCCCCAACGTTGGCGTTCCGGTGAAGAGAGGGACGGCCGTGAAGGAGAGCTATGATTGAGGCAGCCCTTATCGTCTTCTTTGTTCTGATGGCGCCCGCGCTCGTTCTGTTGGTCGGAGGCGTCGCGGCGGCGACATTCGGGATGGTGTTCGATGTCGAGCCGCGTGATGCCGTAAGAGGCGCCAGGAGCTTCGTCGGTAGGCTCTCGGCCTCGCGCAGGCACACGAACACCCTCGAGAAGAGGCTTCGCCAGCTTGACGTCTATGAGGGACAGCTGAAACGGGAACTGCACGGTTTACCCACGGGCCACCCCAGCCGACCGCTTGTGGAGGGTTACGTAGAGCAAGTGCGGATCCTGCGGCGCGCCACCCTAGAAGAGATGCACCACGCCACGATGAAAAACATAGACGGAGGAATAGAGAGGATGTTGGGGGAAGGGGGTCGCTCGGAGAACGCGAGCCGTAAACATTTCCGGCGACCCGCTTAGCGGATGCTTCCGGAAGCATCCCGATGTCTTGATCGAGCGGCCTCCCGGGTCCGATTCTCGTACGATCGCCCGTCTCCGAACATCGCCCACGGAACGCTGACCCTGCACTTGGCCAGGCTTCTACCAGGCCTACGGCCCCGAAGGGACGGCGATCGAGGAACTCGTTAGGGTGTGTCAGGACCGCTGAGCGGTGGAGGAGTGCTTCGCTGAAGTCAAGGGAGAGGTGGGGTGGCTGGACGCCGAGCTCGCCGACGTCCGAGCGGTCCTCGACCGGTTGCTGGAGCAGGGCAACACCGAGGACGCCGTGGACGTCGGCTGGGAATTCAGGCGGTTCTGGTTCATCCGAGGCTACTTCGCCGAGGGCCGGCAGTGGATGGAACACGCGCTCGCCGGTGCGCCAACTGAGCTTACCGGGTGAGGGCGCGTAGAGTCGTCGCGGCGATGGTGTTCGCGCAAGGAGAGCACCACCACGCGGCCGAGATGCTGGACGCGGCCATCCGCGCGGTCCGAGCCCTGGGCGATCCGGAGGTGCTGGCAACGGCGATTCTCGCGCGCGGCAACGTCTCCCTCTCCCGCCGGGAGTTCGATCGGGCGACGGAGTGCGCCGAGGAGGGGGCGCGTCTGTCCCACGAGCTCGGAAACCCTTACGGCGCGAGGCTCGCCCTCGCGGCGGCGTCTGAGCCACCGCTTCACGGTCGGCAGGGAGACACCGAAGACCCGCACGACCTCCGCCCTGGGTTCGTCCCGGTCCAGCGCGGCGAGCACCCTCACCCTCAGATCCTTCGAGTGCGCGTTCATCGAGGCAGCATCGCACGATGATCAGTTACTTCGCAAGCCGCCGTAGAGGCCTGCTGTTCTGCTCATGTGACCCGCGCACGACGGCCCGTGCGTCTCGGCGCAAGTGCAAGGACAAGAGAGTACTCAACCTACCAAGACAGTCTCCGTCTTCACCCTCAGCCATGTTGTGGGAGCTCGATAGGACGCTCAAAAAGAGCGCGGATCATACATATACAGTGGGTGCATAGGCTCCCGAAGGACGATCGCCGAGGGGGGCTGGGCTCAAGCCTCGTTCCAAAACCGCTCGGAGAACTCCTGTGGCAGCGCCCCCCGCTCCGCCGCCGCCACGCGCCAGGCGGCGAGCCCCGCGAACCCCTCGTCCACCTCCGCCCCCAGGAAGAAGCGCCCAAACTCCTTGGCCGCCACCGTCGTCGTCCCCGAGAACGGGTCGAAGACGGGCTGCTCACTCGCGGGTTGTTCGTAGCCAAGGCTTCTCTCGCCGACCCTTGACACTGGAACATCGTAGCGGCAATGTTCGGGGCAGACGGGCCTACAGGAACGGTAAGATGGACGCCCAGAAACGGTTGACGCGATCACGCCGAGTGGCTCAGGCGGAGGAAGGACCGGGAGTCGCCCTGGTCGGGGGCTCCGAGACGGTGCGCGTTCGCCTGCTCGGCGGGTTCCGGGTCTCGGTGGGTGCCCGTACCGTCGAGGAGGGCGGTTGGCGGCTGCGCAAGGCGGCGAACCTGGTGAAGCTGCTCGCCCTCGCGCCGGGGCATCGCATGCATCGGGAGCGGGCCACGGACCTCCTCTGGCCGGACCTCCGGAGGCAGGCGGCGGCCAACAACCTCTACCAGGTCCTCCACGCCGCCCGCCGCGCTTTCGAGGCGGACCCCAAGGCCACCGCCCGGTACCTGAATTCCCGGGGCGAGCAGCTCGTGCTGTGCCCGGACGCGGAGCTGTGGGTGGACGTGGAAGCTTTCGAGGAGGCGGCGAAGGCGGCGAGGCGCTACCACAAGCCCACCGCTTACCGGGCGGCGTTGGATCTGTACGCCGGGGAGCTCTTGCCTGGGCACCCCTACGAAGACTGGGCGGAGGGCCGCCGCGAGGAGCTGCGGCGGCTGTTCCTCTCGCTGCTCGCCGAGCTTGCCGCGTTGCACGAGGAGCGCGGGGAGTACGGCGCGGCAGTCGAGGCGCTCCGTAGGGCGGTGGCGGAGGAGCCGACGCACGAGGAAGCACACCTTGGCCTGATGCGATTGTGCGCCCTCTCGGGACGGCGCGTGGAAGCCTTGGCGCAATACGAGCGGCTCGAGGAAGTCCTGTCCCGGGAGTTGGACACAGAGCCCGGTGTCTCCAGCCGCCGCCTCTACGAGGAGATCGCCTCCGGGCGGTTCCCACAGACCTCACCGTCACATGCAGGCTCCGGCCCGGAGGAGGCAGCTGGCGGGCACAACAACCTGCCCGCCGCCAGGATCAGTTTCGTGGGGCGGGAGCGGGAGCGGGCAGAGGTCAAGCGCGCCTTGTCCATGACCCGCCTGCTCACGCTCACGGGGGCGGGTGGGAGCGGAAAGACGCGGCTGGCCGTGGAGGTGGCCAGGGATCTGGTGGGAGCCTACCCGGACGGGGTATGGCTCGTGGAGCTCGCGCCGCTCTCGGACCCGGCGCTGGTGCCACAGGCGGTGGCGAGGACGCTCGAAGTGCGCGAGCAGCCGGATGTTCCGCTTGCGGCTACGCTCGTGGACGCCCTGCGACGCAAGCAGATGCTGCTGGTGCTGGACAACTGCGAGCACCTGATCGACGCCTGCGCCCGGCTCATGGATACGCTCCTGGGCTCTGGCTCGCGCTCGCGCGTTCTGGCCACCAGCCGGGAGGCTTTGGGGGTCGCGGGCGAGGCAAACTGGCCGGTGCCCTCCCTCACGGTGCCCGCTGCATGCGATCTGCCCGCCATCGAGAGCCTGACGCGGTACGAGGCGGTGTACCTCTTCGTGGATCGTGCCCGCTCGAAGCTGGCAGCCTTCCACCTGACCCCGCAGAACGCCCGAGCGGTGGCCGAGGTTTGTAAGAAGCTGGACGGCATCCCGCTGGCCATAGAGTTGGCGGCGGCGCGGGTTACGGTCCTGGCGGTGGAGCAGATCGCCGAAAAGCTGGAGGACCCCCTCAAGCTGTTAACCGCAGGCGGCCGGACAGCCCCTCCACGCCATCGGACGCTGCGGGCGACCCTGGAGTGGAGCTACGACCTGCTGAGCGAGCAGGAGCGGGCGCTGTTCGACCGGCTCTCGGTGTTTGCGGGAGGCTGGACTTTGGATGCGGCCGAGGCGGTAGGAGCGGGGCATGGCGTGCGAGCCGCGGATGTGTTGGAACTGCTCTCGCGCCTGGTAGATAAATCGTTGGTGGTGGCGCAGGAGCGGGACGGGGAGGCGCGGTACCGCTTGCTGGAGACGGTTCGGCAATACGGGCGGGAGAAGCTGCTGGAGTCGGGGGAAGCGGAGACCGCGCGGCGGCATCATGCAAGCTTCTTCCTCACCCTGGCGGAGGAGGTAGAACCCAAGATCAACGGCGCGGACCGCGGCGCGTGGCTGGCGTACCTGGAGGCCGAACACGACAACCTCAGGGCGGCGCTGCGTTGGTCGGCGGAGACCGGGGAAGCCGAGACGGGGTTGAGGTTGGCCGGGGCCTTGTGGCAGTTCTGGTTCCACCGCGGGTACGGCAGCGAGGCACGCGGTTGGCTCGAAGGGGCGTTGGGAAGGGCGGAGAGCGCCGGGGCGTCGGCGCGAACGGTGGCTCGGGCGAAGGCACTCACGGGTGCGGGGACCATGGCCTGGGAGCAGGGCGACCGCGCCGCGGCGCGCTCCCAGTTGGAAGAGAGCGTGTCGCTTTGGCGGGAGCTTGAGGACGAGCAAGGTCTCGCCCTGGCGCTGCAACTACTGAGCGTGGAGATGCTCAGCCACGGCGAGCACGCCGTGGCTCGCTCCCTGGCCGAGGAGAGCGTGGCGATGTTCCAGAGGATGGAAACAGACGCGTTCGGCCTCGCGATATCGCTGGCCGCCCTGGGTATCATCGTTGTGAGCCAAGGCGATTACGCGCCGGGGTCCTCCCTGCTGGAGGAGAGCATAGCGATCTCCCGAGAGGCGGGAGACGATTGGGCCCTCTCCTTACCCTTGAGGAACCTGGCGGTCGCGGCCTTTAAACAGGGCGACTACGATCGGGCCGCGGTGCTGCTCGAGGAGAGCCTGATCGTGCTTCGGGACCTGGGAGAGAAGCAGTTCATCACGCGGAGCCTCGACTACCTGGCGGCGGTGGCCTCGGTGCAGGGCGCCCACGCGCGGGCCGCACGGCTGTTCGGGGCGGGGGAAGCGCTTCGCGGAGCGGTCGGCGCTTCCGTGCTGCCGTTCTACCGCGCCGACTACGAGCGGGGCGTCGACGCCGCGCGCGCCGGGCTGGACGAGCAAAGCTTCGCCGAGGCGTGGGCACGGGGAAGAGCGATGACGCTCGAGGAGGCCGTCGGGTACGCGCTAAGGGCAGGGGAGACGTCCACGCCGCCGTCGGCCCCTATGCCGCGGAAGGCGCGGGGCTGCGAATCGGCGGAGAACCTTACCCGCCGCGAGGAAGAGGTTGCGGGCCTTGTCGCGCGGAGGCTGACCAACCGCCAGATCGCCCAAAAGCTCTCGCTCTCGGAGCGCACCGTGGAGAACCACGTCCGCAACATCCTCAAGAAGCTGCATCTCTCTTCGCGCTCGGAGGTCGCCGCCTGGATCGAGGAGCAGCGCTCGTAAGGGGCAGAGCGGCGCTGCGTAGCCTCGCCGTCCGAGGTTCGGCCTGAGGCAGCCATCGAGGGTGCCCCCTCGCGGATCAAGGATAAAGTGCCAGTCACAAAAAATTAGGTGCTACTTAGGTACTCAGCTTAAGAGCCGGCTAAGAGCCGGCCACTATGCTGTGTTCGTGTAGCCCGTAGGAAGTAGACCCGAGGGGCGGGGAGCAGAAGGAACCCAGCAGAGGCACGAGAGAAAGGGAAAGCCAGATGGCGGCGGAGGTGATCGAGACGGTCGCGAACGAGGACATCGATGAGGTTTGGAACGGGAGAAACCTACG
>JADDPR010000539.1 GCA_016781775.1 Rubrobacter sp.
CGGATGCCAAGAGTGTACGTTCTCGTAAACTCAGGCAGCATGAGGTCATTAAAGAAGTCGAGACTATTACGACCCGGCCCCATGACGGACTTCATCCGATTATTTGGTGCCCGCTCCTACGAGCATCTCGCATGGCCCCTCGAACCCTTCCGATCCCTCGAACTGGCGCAGCTCCCCCTCGATCTCCTCTCAGACCGCTTCGCGCTCCGGCTGAGACAGCCCGGACATCATCTGGTGAAGCGCCCCGAACGACTCCCGCTCGAAGCAGACGCACTCCCCGGCGGAGGGCAAGCGCAGCGGCGAGGGAACGATACGCGTCTCTGCTTCCCGGAAACCGGCCCCTCGGTACGCTTCTTCGAGGACGCCCGCCCCGCCGAGGCTGAACGGCCCCGGCTGGCCGGGCAACGGCGGTGGAAGTTGGGCACGCCTGCGGATGATCGAAACCGGGATGGAGAAGAACTTGTTGTTCTCGGCCGTCGAGTAGACGACGCAAGCGATCCTCCCACCCGGCTTCAGCGACCGGCGCATGCCGCTCAGCGCCTTCTGTCGGTCGGGGAAGTAGATCAGGCCCACGCGCGAGATCACCGCATCGAACGCCCCCTCCTCCAACTCCCCCAAGTCCTCACCGTCCACCACGCGCGTCTCGACGTTCCCCAGCCCCTCCCTACGGGCCGCTTCGGAGGCGAACTCGAGGATGTTGGAGGAGATGTCCGTCGCCAGCACGTGCCCGTCGGGGCCCACGCGCCTGGCCGCTGCGATGCTCTGTCCTCCGGCGCCTGCCGCCACGTCGAGCACGCGGCTACCGGGACCAACCTCGGCCATGTCCAGCATCGTCTCCGTCGCCCGTCCCAGCCATTCCTCGATCGTGGGTCCCCAGCGGTACCACGGCTCAGCGGCGGTCTGCCACTGCTCTCGGGTGGTCTCCTTGTACTTGATCGGATCGAACCGCGCAGCCTCTGCCGACATCGTTTCGTCCTCCTTCGCCTAGCTTCCTTAAGCAATTTATGATGCTATTTCGAAGGTTTGGCAAGGGCTGGTAACGAGAGGGTTGCCTCTGTTCACCAGGATGCCGAGAGTGTTCATTCTTGGAAGCCCACGTGCAGGATCCTGCATAAATCGGACCCCAATCGTCCCCTGAAGCCTTTAGCGACCGGTCCAGCGTGGGAAGGCGACCACACCATCTTGTGGGGTGCACGAAATTGCAAGAAGGCGGATGCTCGGGCGGTGCCGCGCATAACGACTTCTCGAAACCTGCTCCCGTCCCATCGGTTCGGGGAGCCATGAAGGGTGCGTGAGTGCTTACGAAAATACGTGGCGGCTCCTGAGAGCGCCTACTCAAGGTAGTTGCGCCCAGCTTGTGGGCCGGGCGCAACGTGCTTCTAGGTGAAGATAGGCTTTTGC
>JADDPR010000057.1 GCA_016781775.1 Rubrobacter sp.
GGGTCTGCGTTCTCGAGCTGGACGCTGGCGGGGCGATGGAGCTGGACAGGGTCATCCACGTCCTCGCGCCTTTCTCCCACAAGCCCTACCTCGACCCCCGTTTCTTCGAAGACTTCCCGAACGGCCGCGTCGTCGGGGAGCTCGACTCGTTCTATGTATTGCCAAATCCACACACGCGTCAACTCAACTTCCGCACTCGGCTAGCAGCAGGAGGGGCCCAGATGGAGCTGGCGCTGCTTTAGAGACGGCTTCATAACCTTCTTTGTAAGGGATTGAAGCATGCAAGGGCACGCCCCAACACGCGGAACGCCTTGTGGATGTCTGCTCTGGCTCTTCCCGCCGGACTGTCCGCTGCCCATAGTGAGAGTCCTGGACGGCCACCCGCATACCGTGAGCTTCCTCGGCACCATCCGGACGACCCCGATCTCCTACCTCGGGGTGACCGGGTTCGGCCAATCGGGAGATCGCCAGGACCTCTACGAGCACCGCGAGGGGGACGCGAAACCATCATCGGGGCGGCGCTTGAACTTATGGGGCGATCCTACGGACGCCGCAGCACGGACCGCTTTGTTTTTCGTATCGTCGACAGTGGGACCTACCTGCCCCCTGCCAGGACGTCTTCGGACTAGGAAAACTTTTTGTACGAGAGATTAAAAGCTTTGACCGGGCTTTGAGCCCATGCCATCATGGCAGCAGGAAGGAGGGAAGCATGGCAAAAGTTATACACACGATGATCAGGGTTTTGGATTTGGACCGGTCCATCGCGTTCTACCGGGAGGCCTTCGGGCTAGAAGAGGCGGACCGGGTAGACTTCGAGGATTTTACCCTGGTCTACCTCAGCAACGACGAGAGCGACTTCGAGGTGGAGCTCACCCTCAACAAGGGCCAGACGGAACCCTACGACCTCGGCAACGGTTACGGGCACCTTGCGGTCTCCGTCGACGACCTGGAGAGCGAGCATCAGCGCTTTGGGGAGGCCGGCTTCGAGCCGAGGAGGCTCGTCACGCTGGAGAAGGACGGCGAAGCGGTCGGGAAGTTCTTCTTCGTTGCGGACCCCGACGGGTACCAGATCGAGGTCCTCCAAAGGGGCGGGCGCTTCCTCTAAGCAACCCCGTCCGTAAGGTATGCGCACGGAGAGGGCACTTGTATGCACGCCGGCCTTGTCGGCGCGGAAGGAAAGGGGAAAGATACGGCGGTGGGCGACGGCTGCCGGGCGGCTGTGGACGCCCAGAGATGGTTCGAGGAGCAGGATGAGAAGGCCGCGGGGCGCCATCGGGCTCCGTAGGGCGTAATGTCACTGCGGACCTCGAATCTACCCCCGGTACCCTCGGCGGAGTGGATCGTGACCGGGGGTATCGGCTACGTTCTGTCGCGCCCAAGCCCCGCCTCGCGGGCGCGGATGATGGCCTGAGCGCGGTCTGCAACCTGCAGTTTGGTGAATATGTTGGAGACGTGGTTGCCCACCGTCTTCTCGCTGATGTGGAGCCGGCCGGAGATTTCGCGGTTCTTCAGGCCTTGAGCGATCAGGTCGAGCACCTCCAACTCCCTGGGGGTCAACTCGCCAAAGAGCGGTGGAGGGGGTTTCGAAAGAGGATCGGGTGCCGGGAGGGGCGCCGAAAATTGTTCGAGCACGCGGCGGGCGATTGGAGCGCCAAGCAACGCCTCGCCACGGGCGACGGCCCGGATCGCACGCAGCAACTCTCCCCGGTCGGCGTCCTTGAGGACGTAGCCGCGCGCGCCGGCTTTGAGCGCCGCGAAGACCGACTCGTCGTCTTCGAACATGGTCACCACGATGACGCCCACGTGCGGGCTGCGCCCTACTATCGTCCTCGTGGCCTCGATGCCGCCCACCCCGGGCATCTTGAGGTCCATGAGCACGACGTCGGGGAGCAACTCCTCGGCGAGACGCACAGCCTCCTCGCCAGTTGCGGCCTCCCTGACGAGCTCGACGTCTTCGGCCCGCTCCAGAAGGCTCGCCACGCCCTCGCGGAACAGCCCGTGGTCGTCTGCCATGAGCACCCGGATCGCCTCTCCTCGCGGGCTCACTTCACCGTCTCCTCGACCGGGATGCGCACCACAACCTCCGTGCCGCCGAAGCGGCCGGCGATGCGTAGCGCGCCACCGAGCATCTCCGCTCGCTCGCGCATGCTGCCGATGCCCGTCCCTCCCAAAATTCGGTCTTCCGCGTCGAAACCGGTGCCGTCGTCGCGGACCTCGAGCGTGATCCACCCGTCGCTTCTTTCGAGTCGCACGTCCGCCCGCGAGGCGCGAGCGTGCTTTCCCACATTGACGAGGGCCTCCTGCGCCACGCGCAAGAGGGCCACCTCCGCCGCGGCGGGGACGGGTAGCCCTTCGTCGGCCTCGAAGCGGATTTCGACACCGCTCTCCCTGCCGAAGCGCTCGCAGTGCTGGCGGAGCGCGGGAACCAGCCCGAGCTGGTCTAGAACCGGCGGTCTCAGGTCGTAGACCAGACGCCGGACGTCGGCTGTGGCCTGTCCGACCAGCTCGTAGCTCCGTTCGAGGTCGCTGGTCAGCGGGGTCTTCGTCCCCTGCGTCTCGTCCAGGCAGGCCTCCAGCCTGAGGCGCATGCTCGCAAGGACCGGACCGAGCCCGTCGTGGAGGTCGCGTTGGATGCGGCGGCGCTCCTCGTCCTGCGCGGCCACAAGCCTCTCGCGCGAGCGCCTGAGGTCGTCCAAGCTAATACGCAGGGCGGCCGTGAGCCGGACTGCATGGGCGGCCGCCCCCGACTGGGTGGCCAGGTCGCGCAGCAGCCTGCGGTCGGCCGGGGAGAAGTCCTCGCCGGGGCCGCGGGGAGCGACGCTTAGGGCGCCCACGAGCTCGCCGCGGTGGGTCAGCGGGAGAACGAGCGCCGCGCCGCTGTGGGCCAGGATGGATCCGTAAGTGCTCGACGGTCCGAGATCCACCAGCCCGAGTCCGTCCGGGGCGCTGCGCAGCTTCTCCACAGCGTGGGCGTCCCGCGCGACCGCCTCGGGCGGAGCCTCGCCGCGGACCGCCCCGAGATGGAGAGCGTCATCATCGACGAGCCAGATCGCCACGTGCGGCAATCGGAGCGCCTTTGCCACGTCCTCGACGATCGCCGGGAGCACCGCCTCGGGTGCCAGGGTAGCTTCGAGGCGTTGACCGAGGCGCGAGAGCACCGCGTAGGGGTCATCTCGCTCGCCGTACATAAGGCGGTCGACGCCGCGCTGAAGGCGCTCCTTGAGAGGAGCGAACAACACGGCGACAAGTCCCGCGGCCAGCACCGATACGAGCAGGTTCCCCCGCGCCTGCAACAGCGCGCCGACTCCCCCGACTACCAGCACGTAGAGCCCGACCACACACGCTGTAAGAGCGCCGTAAACCAGGGCGCGGTTGATGATGAGGTCTATGTCCCACAGGCGATAACGTAGGATGGCGGCGCCGATGCTGAGAGGGAGGAGGAAGTAGGCAAGGGTGATGACGGTGACGTCGGCCGCGTTGTAGAGTACCGCCGGGGCGCCGGGCGAGGTGAATAGTGGGGTTGCCAGGATACCCAGTACCTGTACCGTGATCGCCGCTGTTATGCCGAAGACGACCCACTTGGTCTGCTGGCGCCCCTTCGGGCTCGACACTCTGCGGTAGCGGTAGATCTGGGCGGCTACGCCGGCGAGGAGTCCCCCGATGAGGATCAGGCCGAGGGCGGGCGGGGGCTCGGTGAGCGTTCCTCTGCCGAAAAACAGCGCGACAAAGGTCCCCAGCATCATGACTCCGACCACACCTCGCGTCCAACGCGGCACGAACCTTCCGTCGGGGAAGAGGAAGACGAAGAGGATCAGGGACGCCCACAGAAGCCACCACGAGAACTTGAACATCGGGCCCCACTCGGGATAAGCGGCGCCCAACGCCTGCACATTGGGGGCGTTTACCGCGCCCATCAATACGAGGAAGAGCGAGACGAATAACGACATAGGATCGGTGGAACGGTGCCACGCGATCACGGCGGCCACCATGAAGCACCCTAGTCCGAAGGCCGCCAGGAGCGCGGTGAAGTACGCGGCATAGAGGCCCTCGGGGATGCCGAGTCGCGCCAGCTCGGCCCGCACCGCCCCTGAAGGAGCGCCCCGCTGCGCGTGGAGCGCCGACACGGCGACGGCGAAGAGGCCCAGGTTCAGCGCGACGAACGCGACCCACCCGGCGCGGGCGAGAACGAGACCGCGACCCCGCAGAACCGGCGCCGTGGGCTCCGGCCGCGCTATCGTCTGTGGCGTGGCATGCTGCGAATGCATCAATTCGATTCTACTCTCTCGCCGTAGCCCTACGCGACGGGCTGCGCCGCGTCCTGCCGAATTGCGGGCTCGCGCACTCGCTCCTTGCCCGCCCAGAGTGCGTACCCGCCCCAGGCGTATCCGAGGAAAGTCAGGTAGTACAGCATGGCTATGGGCGATAACACCCCGCCCTCCGCGAAGACGCCAAGCGGGACCAGCACGATGCTCAGGAAGAACACGGGAACGCCGGCAATCTGCAGCCATCCCGCAGGACGTGGAAACACTCCTGCGCGCACGGTCGCTATCCCGAACAGCGGGAAGGCCAGGACGGACAAGAAAGCGACAGGTCCGAGCGCACCGGCTCCGTGCGCGAGAGGGCCGTCCCCGATCAATGCTCTTGTCGCCGGCTCTTGGGCGAGCAGAGGGGTAGCGTACGCCTCGTACAGCAAGAGGTAGAAATGATAAGACGCGGCAAACATGGTAGCGGCGAAACCGGCCAGACCCAGCACCCCCGCCCGGTGCGCCTGACGGGCGTAGAACCCCGTCAGGCCGAGCACGGCGAACAACCACGAGACGAAGACGATGAGGTGTGCCGGTCCGTAGAGGGGATTGAGTACGTCCATCACCCGCTCGCTGGGCGGATGAAGGACGAATCCCAGGATCTGGAGGGGCAGGGCGATGAGCAGGGCCAGCCCGCTCACCCGAAAGAGCGTTGTCGACGACATAGCGTGCTCCTTTCTGCCCGTAGCGGGCGGTAGTACTAGCGATCGCCAGAAGATGCCTGAATTCTTGTTTCAACTGGTCGGACGCGTCACTCCCTTCGGCAGAAGGCTCCGGCGTTTTGCATCAGAACCGGCCAAGGTGGGGTGAAGAAGCCGGCCATCAGCAAGAGCGGGGCCAGAGGAACGGCGCCGCTTTCCTCTGGCATCAACGACGACATAAGCGCTGTCCTTCCAAATCGGCCTGTGCGAACACAAGCATCCTACGAGCCGCATCACCCGGCCGTCATGAGGGCACGACCCCAACTTTGCCCCCATCTTTGTGGAGAATGCCGGGTGTCGTATAGGGGCGCACCCCTATACGACGGCTCACCGCTTCGGGTGTGGTGGCGCGTA
>JADDPR010000044.1 GCA_016781775.1 Rubrobacter sp.
CGCAGGGGCGCATCAAGGAGCTGTGGGCCTGAAATCCTCGCAACACTCATCTAGAGCAGCGGTCTTTAAATGGGCCGGGCTTCGTCCTACTCGAACCGTGCCGCGGCGACCGCGCGCCGTCCCGCGAAGGGGCTTAGGGGAGAGGGATGTCTACCCGGGTTTCTCCAGGACCGGGCGCGGGACGGAACCAGGTTTGGATAACGAGAATAGGATCCAGGACAACTTCCCGTCGTATCGCGGTAGGTACCCCACCCCGATCAGGACGCAGAGCAACAACAGCAGGGGCGCGACGCCGCTCATGCTCGCGCCGCCCGTGGAGGTAGAGAGCGAGGCTCCGCCCGGCGGAGCACCGGTAAGGGGATACGGCGGGCTCGACGGGGGTCCTCCCGTCCTGGCGTCGGAGAACGGCCCGATGCTCGATACCGTGCCCGATAGCCCCGCAAGGGCGCGGTCGATCCCTCCCCCGGAGAACACGTCGGAGAGCGCCTCGCCGAGCGTGCCCCAGCTCTCCGACACGGATTCGGGGAGGTGGAGCGCCATAACGGACTCGAAGGCGCCAACAACGTCCCCGAGGGCCTGCACCACGCTGCTCACAACGGTCACCGGCTCCCACGGAGGGCTCGGCTCCCCCAACGTCTCCTCTGCCGGGGCGTCGCGCGGCGCCGCCGGGGGCTCTTCTTCGCCCCCCACGGGCGCGATCGAGTCCTCCTCGACCACCGCCGGTAGCTCCGGTGCGGGCGCCTGCGGTGGCTCCGGCGCCGGCGCCGGCTGAGGCGACGACTGATCCTCAGGTAGCCCATCCACGGGTGCCCCGTACGCGGGCGGTGCTGCTCCCCCCATATCCGGACCGTACTGGTTTCCCCCGGGCGTCTCGACGGGCGGTACGGTACCCGTCCCCAATTCATACTGATTCTCGGCGGGCGTCTCGGGTACCGGGACAGGCTCGGGGGCAGGTTCGGGCAAAGGTGCCGGGAGAGGCTCCGGCTCGGGGGCAGGCTCGGGTTGCGGGGTGGGTTCGGGTAGAGGTTCGGGCTGGGGCTCGGGCTCCGGGGTGGGCTCGGGCGCGGGCTCCGGAGCCGGTTCTTGGCCATACTGGTACTCGGGCGGGCTCTGGGGTGGTGGCTCGACGTACGGAGACTCGGGGACGGGCGCGGGGCTCGCTTCGACCGGCTCTACGTACGGCGGCTCCTCGGCCGGCGGCTCCTCGGCCACCGGCTCCACGTCCACCAGGGCGTCGTCCTCGACCGGTACGGGCTGAACCGCCTGCTGCTCGCCCGTCCCTGTCTCGGTCGTGGTAACGGAGTACTGTTGCTGCTGCGCCTGGGCCTGAGCCGTCTCACCCCAGAGAAGGTGAGTTAGTGTGAACACGACGAGCATACCTACGAAAGTCGTAAGCAACCCCCGGGCAAATGGCCTCGACCGTTCTAAGGTCAAGCTGCCTTCTACAACTTGCAAAGCTTTCGACGCGCCCCCTCGACCCCACACCTGGCAACATCTTGCACAACTCTTCCACAGGTACCGATACGTGTCAAGAGATAATTTCGGCCGCAGTCGAGAGGTAGAATGTGTGTCGTGGCGCCAGCGGTCCGTCGGGACACACCCGAAAACCTTTCGGGCTCCCATTCTTTGCAGCGTTTTTTGTTGGCCGGCGCCCCTTCGGGAAGGGGCGCCGGGGAGAGGTGTTTCTACGGAGCGGTTGCTTCGCCCTCGGGCGGAGTTGCCTCCCCGTTCTCCAGGCGGTCGGCGGCCTCGCGCAGGAGTCGTATAAGCTCCTCGTCGCTCAGGTCGTCCGGGGAGATCTGGCCCTCCGGCGCTTCTTCTCCCGGGGCAGGCGGGGCCGCCGTAGGTGCTCCTCCCTCCTGTCCACCCTCTCGCGGGGTCGCACCGGGGACGTCTTCGCCGCGGGCGAAGGCGAGGACCTCCTCGTAGGAGCGCAGGCCAGTGACGGCGCCGTCGCGGGAGTCGACGAAGGCTGTGAGGTTTACGCCGGGGCTGTCGCGGGTGGTTACGGAGAGCATCCAGTAGAGGACGTTCTCGTCCGTGCCCGGCTCCCTGCGGACCACGGGGCGCGGCTCCAGGGAGACGACGTTGCCGGTCTCGCCGGCTGCGCCGGCCCGGATCCACTGAAAGTCCGGGTACGCGTTGGTGACGAACCCGAAGGAGCGGTTCGGGCCGAGCAGGGCGGAATCCAGGGGGCGTTTGTGGATCCTGTACTCCCCCGTGTGCGCGTCGGTATAGAGCATGGTGTAGGTCGCGTTCGACGGGCCGTAGGGCTCCAGCGCCGTAAACCAGACCGGGCCTTCCCCGCTGGGCAGGAGGTAGGGCATCTCGTTGTCGGTGTTGTCTATGTCCGGGATCTGGGGAACATCCCGGCGCGTCACCCAGGCGTTCCAGATGCCGTTCTGGTAGGCCAGGGACTCGGCGGCGCGGCGCGCGAGCTCGCCGGGGTAGAGCCGCTCGTTCTCGAAGCGATTGTCGGCGATGATCTCCTGGCGCGTCAGGTCCTCGATCTCCCCGTCCGGGTGCACGACGAACGTGCCGGCCCAGTAGGGAATGGTCACCGGGAACGAGAGGCGGTACTTGAGGTAGGGGACGAGCATCAGGACCTCGTCGCCATCCACCGAGTAGTACGGGTCGGTTAGGCTGACCCAGAAACGCTCCTGTATGAGCTTCCAGTTCACGTTGTCCGTTATGGACATCCCCTCGCCGTACCTGAACGGCTCGCGCAACGTCTGGACCTCGCCCTCCCCGTTCACGACCGACACGCCCTGCTGCTCGTAGGTGAAGACGTTGAAGCCGCCGTTCGGCACGCGGGGCGCGACGTAGCCCAGAGGCTCGCCCGGCTCCCTCTCGAGCGGCTCGAAGTCGCCCAGGGCCACGCGTGGCTCGTTGGCCCGGTTCTGGGCGGCGCGGGACGCGACCTCCAGGGGCAGGAAGCGCACACCCTCGGTCGCCGGGATCTCCTCCAGCGACTCGGCCTCCAGGGAGTCGTAGAAGCGCACCTGCTCCAGCGCCCCCCCGAAGATCAGGAAAAAGAACAGAAGCGCGATCCAGGCCCCCGTCGCGACCAGCGCGGGCCTCCGGTAACCGCGGCTGAACAGGAAGACGACGAGGATGATTCCGAGCAAGACGAGCACCCAGAAGGAGAAGTTGGCGTAGAAGCCTATAAGCAAGCCATGGAAGATCGGGGCGGCAAACCAGAACCCGACGGCCAGGATGATGCCGATCAGCACCGCCGCGGGCAAAAGATTAGCCCTCAACCAGCCGCGTAACTTTTCCAGGTAGTAGTCCGGACCCACCTTCGGTTCTCCTTCTCTTCCCACCTTGACCGTACGGACTGATCGTACACCAGAGAGAACGGAGAGGGTGTTACACACGACTGATGATCTTCCTCGGGGATACCATCGGCAACTTCACCGAACGGAGGCGGCGACCCTTTATGCGAGAGGTCTACACGGGAGTCTGCGCGAAGGGCGGCACATCCCGCTGGGCTTGAATCTCGAAGAACGCGAGGTCCCTAAAAAAGGGCCGGGACGCCTCGGTTTCCGATTCGAGCAAACGTGGCTGCCGGCACCGAGCACCTCCACGAGGGCTGGAAAAAGTCCTCCGGGCTACCTTCGCGCTTCGCAACGCCCGCCACCGACGCCGAGGGACTCTACGGCTCACGCAACGCAGTAACACGGAAGGGCCGAAGTCTCGGACCGTTCGGCCTGGCCCAGAGGCGGCAGGATAATACGGCGATCGGCTTCCCAGGAGGTGCCTCATCATCGGGGCGAGGCAGCGAAGGGGGCCGACTCGCTTTGAGCCGACCCCCTCGATCTCAGGGTGATTTGTTGCGGCTTATGCCTACTACCTGCTGTTGCGCAAGCGAAGGGCCAGGAGCCCCCCTCCCGCCAAAAGCACGGCGGCCGCCCCGCCGGCGAGCGGCAGGAGCGCCGGACCGCCCGTCTCGGCCAGCTGGGTTGTGCCTCCGCTCCCCATCATCATCTTGCCCTCGTTCATCATCATCTCGCCGTTCTTCATCATCATCTGGTCGCCGGACTGCTGGCCGCTCTCCATCATCATCTGGCCCTCGTCCATCATCATCTGGCCCTTCTCCATCATCATCTCGCTGCCGTACTGCATCTGGCCGCTTTGCATCATCTGGCCGTTCTCCATCATCATCTGGCCGCTTTCCATCATCATCTCGTTACCGTACTGCTGGCCCTCGTTCATCATCATCTGGCCCTCGTCCATCATCATCTGGCCGTTGTGGCTGCTGGCCCACGCCGCCGGCGCGACGGCCAAGGCCGTCAAGGCCACCAGGATAGAGATCATCGATACTTTGCGCATGCGTTTCTTTCCTTTCTTTCGCGCTTCATCCGTACGACTGACACCCCGATGCCGCCCCACTCTACCCTCTTCGCGAGGTCGTTCATCGGCGTTCGGGCGAACGCCGGTGAACAAATGGTTGCAGATTGGTGAACGATGGTGAAAGCGCCGCGCCGCCAGCCGTATCTCTTGTAAACCTCTCATACTGGTAGGTAGCCCGATGGGCGGTGATGGGTCACCCGAGACCGGAGGGGCCGATCGGATTAAACATTGGAGATTGGGATTTTGAATACCAAAATGAGAGCTTTCTTGGCCGGGGCCGTCGGGGCCGTGCTGGCGTTCGGGCTCGCGGAGCTTGTCCACGGAATTTACGATCTCGTCCCCTCGGTCTTTCTGGCGATCGCGCAGCGGATCATAGAGCTCACCCCGGGCGGCTTCGCAACGCGGGCCATAGAGACCCTCGGCACGGCCGACGTACCCGTGCTCATCGCCTCGACGGTCGTCGGCTCGCTCGTGGCCGCGGGCCTGCTGGGCGTCCTGAGCCTCCGCTCGAGGCTCGCGGCCCTGCTCGGCGTGCTGGGTCTCGGGGCGATCGCGCTGATCGCGGCCTTCACCGAGCCGTTCGTCGCCCCGATCCCGACGGTCCTCACGATCCTGGCCGCCCTCGGCCTCGGAACCTGGTTCGCGGACTACCTCATCCGGACCTCCGACCTTCGGGCCGAGGCGTCTATCGGGAAGACCGCGCCCCCCGCGCGGCCGACCAACGAGGCGCCCTCGATGAGCGTCAGGTCCAAAGAAGCGCACTCCCGCCGCGGCATCGCGGTGCCCCGCAAGAACTTCTTGGCGATAAGCGGCACCGCCGCGGTGGCGGGTCTCGCCGCGGCCGGGACGGGGCGGGCGCTCTCCGGCGGTGCCTCTGGGGAGAAGGCCGCCTCGGCGCCCATAAAGCTCCCCGATAAGGGCACCAGCGAGGGCACCAGCGCCGCTGCCGCCGTGCGCCACGAGACCCTGCCGCCGCCGCCGGCGGCGGCCTCCATCG
>JADDPR010000094.1 GCA_016781775.1 Rubrobacter sp.
CGTGGCCCGCGGCGCCCTCGCCGGCGCGGTGGGCCGCCCCGCCGCCTCCGACGCGGCTGCGCAGCCCGCGGCCCACGCTCCCGGGCCTGCCGTACTTCTTGATGTCGGCGCGGAAACGCCAGGCGACGCCGGAGAGGGCGGCGCAGAGCAAAAGGACGGTGCCGAGGCCGAAGTCGGCGGCGAAGATCAGGCCGACGATCAGGAGGTAGATCCCGATCATGAGCTTGTAGAGGAAGACCTGGATGCTCTCGCCGACAAAGTAGAGGAACATCGTCGTGCCGACCGAGCTTGCGGGGTAGACCGCCGCAAGAAGCCACACCGGGGCGATCATGATCAGGACCCACACCACGATCTCCGAGATGAGCAAGACGAAGCTCACCGCGCCGAGGAGCACGACGAACATGAGGCTCATCAGGAGCATCACCGCCGCGCCGGTGAGGTGCTTGTAGTAGTGGAGGAAGTTGGCGGTGTCCTTTATGTCGTTGTCGCCCATCCCGTCGTTGCCGGTCAAACCCTCGTAGGCCTTGTCGGCCATGTCGCCGACCATCCCGCCGGGCGCGGCGCTGAGCTCCTTGAGCTTCTCGGCCCGGGCCTCGGGGTCGGAGATGGCGAGGATCTCCTCGCCGTGCGCCTCGGCCGTCTCGGTGTTGGAGTCGGAGATCTGCAGCTCCAGCCACGGCTTGTAGACGTAGCGCTCCCAGATCTGCTCGCTGATCTCCGAGCCGTCGGAGGAGCACTCGCCGCCGGCGCCGAGCTCGCCCGAGCCGCGGGTCTCGGGGTTGACCTTGGAGACGGCGCAGAAGGCGGTGTTGGTGAGGGCGCCCGTGATCTTGTTGTGGCCCTCGACGGCCCAGGTGGCGTTCCCCGGGTAGATCAACGCCACCCCTACGGCTCCTATGAGGGTGGCCTTCAGGAGGGACCCGAGGCCCTCCGCGACGTCGCCCCGGACGGAGAGACACGCGCCGTAGAGCGCGGCGATCGCGTACATCGCCGGCAGCCATATGCGGAAGAAGCCCTCGCCCAAGGCCTGGATCACGTCCTCGGTGGTCTTCCCGAGCTGGTCGGCCAGGCTGAAGTCGAGCACGAAGTTGAGGACCATGATCGCGTAGTAGACGATCATGGCGTTGAACTCGAAGATGACGGAGGCGAGCCCGTTGAGGGCGTGCTTCGGGCCGTCCTTGAGCGCCTTGCCCGGCTCGAGCATCGCCATGGTGGAGTAGTCCACGTACTCCAGGTAGTAGTTTTCTAGAGGGCACTTCGTGAACGAGGTGTCGGGGCCCTCCTCGCCCTCCCCCCCGCCCGGCGAGAGCACCCCGCCGGCGAAGGACTCGCTCGCGCCCGCCCCGTCGCAGGTGGCCTTCTCCTCGCCGCCGGAGGGGTCCTCGCCGCCCG
>JADDPR010000105.1 GCA_016781775.1 Rubrobacter sp.
CTCCCTATCTTGTTTCCGTCGTCCGGAAGCGTAACCTGGACGGCGCCCAAGGGGGCCGGGTATGGCTTGCAAACCTCAGCCGCTCCGGATGGCTCGTGGCGAATCGCCCCCCGGCCCCCGCAGAGGAGTTCCCGACCGCTAATAGAGATCCGCGAGGGTAGTTCGCCGCATAGGGAGCCGCCGGCGGGATCTCCCGGGGCGAGGCGACGGCGGGCGAGAGACGGAGGTGGAGGTCGTGGAGGAGAAGGCCTGGGCAGGCGTGGACGTCGGCAAAGGGTTCCACTGGGCGCACGTGGTGGACGACTCGGGGGAGGCGCTGCTCTCTCGCAGGGTCGAGAACGACGAGGCGGACCTCACCGCACTCATCGAAGAGTCCCTTTCGCTAGCGGGGGAGGTCGTCTGGGCGGTAGACCAGCCCGGTGGCGGCGCCGCGTTGCTGCTGTCGCTCTTGTGGGAGCACAGCCAGAATGTCTTCTACGTCCCCGGCCTCAGCGTGGACCGGCCCGTGACGGCTACCGCGGCGAGTCCAAGACGGATCGGAAGGACGCGCGCGTGATCGCCGACCAGGCCCGGATGCGCGGCGTCCTCGGGCGGCTCGAACCCGGGGACGACGCCCTCGCTGGGCTGCAACTGCTCCTCGCCCGCAGGCGCGACCTCGTGGCTGACCGCACCCGGGCAGTCACCCGCCTCAGGGAGACCCTGCTCGCGCTCTTCCCCGCGCTGGAGCGGGCCTTGAACCTCAACACCCAGGGTCCGCTTGAGCTGGTCACCCGCTACCAGACCGCCGGCGCCGTCCGCCGGGCGGGGCGCAAGCGCGTCGCCGCCTACCTCAAGAAACGCGGCGTCGCCAAGGCGGAAGCCCTCGCAGAGAAGGCCCTCGAAGCGGCCAAAAGCCAAAGCACGAAGCTGCCCGCGGAGGGCGTCGCCTCCAAGATAGCCGCCGAGCTTGCCCGTAGCGTCCTGGCCCTCAAACAACGCGTCGATGAGCTCGACGGGGAGATCGGGCGTCGCTTCTTTGCCCGACCCGAGGCCCGTGTGCTCGCCAGCTTCCCCGGTATGGGGCCGATCCTCGGCGCGGAGTTCCTCGTCGCCGTGGGCGACGTCTCCGCGTTCGGGAGCCCCGACCGCCTCGCGGCCTACGCTGGTCTGGTCCCCGCCGCACGGGACTCCGGCAAGCGGGTGGGCAACCACCGAAAGGGACGCGGCGGCAACAAGGTGCTCAAGAGGGTCTTCTACCAGTCCGCCTTCTCCAGCATGCGCGCCGTACCCGAGTCCCGGGCCTTCTACGACCGCAAGAGAGCGGAAGGCAAGCGGCACACGCAAGCCGTGATCGCCCTCGCAAGGAGGAGGGTCAACGTCCTTTGGGCGATGCTTCGAGACGGGG
>JADDPR010000030.1 GCA_016781775.1 Rubrobacter sp.
TTCTGGCCGAAGTCGTAGACGCCCTGGCGCGAGACACTCCTGAAGCTGGCGTGGGTGTTGGTGTGCGCTCCGGTTTTACGCTCCCTCAGGTACACGGAGATGTCGTCGCTGAAGCCGAGCCGGGTGCGGCGCGCGGCCCTGATCTCACCCTCCGAGGATTTCCCAATCCCCCACCGGGGAAGTCCGCGCACGGCCGTCTCGAACGCGCGGCGCACTTCTTCGGCGCCCACCGGGTAGGTGCGCGAGGTCTCGAACGAGTTGAAGGGCTCGGAATCGGCATCAGGGGCATTGTAGACGTACCACGGCACGCAGGAGGCTCGCGCTGGAAGCCGGCGTGAGAACCGAGGGGCTGACTAGCCCATGTGCCGACAAGCTGATAGCTTCCACCCTGTGAGACTTACCCCCGAATTGCTCGAGTGGTGCTACCGTGCCGGGGCCTTCCCGATGGCCGACGGCTACGGGAGGGTAGAGCTTTACTGCTCCGACCCGCGCGCCGTGCTCGAACTCGACGCGTTGCACGTACCCAAGTCGCTCGCCCGCGTCGTCCGGGCCGGGAAGTACGACGTGCGGGTGAACGAGGACTTCGAGGGCGTGATCCGGGGCTGCGCCCGCCGCGAGGAGACGTGGATCAACGGCGAGATCGTCCAGGCCTTTATCGCCCTGCACCGGGCCGGAAAGGCCCACAGCGTGGAGGCCTACGATGGGGAAGGCATCCTCGTCGGGGGGCTCTATGGCGTCGCTCTCGGAGGGGCGTTCATGGGGGAGTCGATGTTCACCCGCGCACGCGACGCCTCGAAGGTCTGCTTCGTCCACCTCGTGGAGCGCCTCAGGGAGCGGGGCTACACGCTCCTCGACTGCCAGATCCAGAACGACCACCTCGAGCGCTTCGGCGTCACCGAGATCCCCGAAAGGGAGTACCTGCAACGCCTTGAGAAGGCGCTCTGCCTCGACCGAAGATTCGCCTGAGACGAGCCTCTTTAGCGAACTCGGCGTGGGATGAAGGGCCGTATACGCTCACGGTGTCTTGGCGTCGGCACGAGGGGGACGGGTCCGACGAGCGCTAGAGCTTCGCGCAGACCGCGCGGGTGATGTTGGTCCCACTCGCCCTCACGCGAAAGCCGACAGTGCAGCTCAAGAACGCGATTCAAGGCGTGTGGGCGGACCAGAACACGCCCAGAATGAGGGAATGCACGCTGAGTTTTGTGCGCTCCTGCTCGCGACCCGCCCGTCTTCGACAGGATTCGAAACGTACTCTTGGTAAGGGTGTCCAGAAAGTGCCTGAGGCGGCACCTGACTTTCGGGATAAGGCGCGCTCCCGTTGGACCTACTGGGGTGTGAGGCCAGGACCGGGGCCGATGTCAGCCTGAAGGCTTACGG
>JADDPR010000114.1 GCA_016781775.1 Rubrobacter sp.
CAGGAAGCGGGGCAACGGCGAGGGGTCGATCTCCCGCCGCAAGAGCGGAGGCTGGATGGCCCAGTACGCCGTCTACACGGCAGAGGGGCGCAAGCGCAAGACGATCTACGGGAAGACCAGGGCCGAGGTGGCGACGAAGCTCGCCAAGGCCCTCGCCGATAGGGAGGGGGGCCTCGTCTTCGACGCCGGGAACCTTACGGTGGGGGAGTACCTGGATCGCTGGCTCGCGGAGTGCGTGCAGGGCACGGTGCGCGAGAGCACCTTCGAGCGGTATGGGTACGCCATCCGCCCGCACATTAAGCCCTCGCTAGGGCGCGTTATGCTCAAGAGCCTCACCCCGGCGCACGTGCGAGGGTTCTATCGCGAGAAGCTAGATGTCGGCCTCGCCTCGGCCACGGTGCACAAGATGCACGTGGTCTTGCACAAGGCCCTGGATCAAGCGGTCGCCGACAGTCTTATTCCCCGCAACCCCACGGATCCCGTCACAGTCCCGCGCATAAACCGCGAAGAGATCAACCCGCTCACCGCCGAGGAGGCCAACCGCCTCATCGAGGCCGCTTGCAGCGCCGGAGACCGCCTCGAAGCCCTATACGTCCTCGCCGTGCACGCGGGGCTTCGGCAGGGGGAGCTCCTCGCCCTCAAGTGGGACGACCTGGATCTCGAGGCGGGCATGCTCCGGGTCCGGCGCACCCTCACCAACGCGGACGGCAAGTACTCCATGTCGGAGCCGAAGACGAAGAAGAGCCGCCGCACCGTGCGCCTCACGTCGGGCGCGATAGCCGCCCTGCGGGGGCATCTGGAGCGTCAGGTGGGGGAGATGGAGAGGATGGGCTCGCTCTACCAGCCCGGAGGCCTCGTCTTCGCTAATAAGGTCGGCGGCATCATCAACCCCTCAAACCTCCGCAACCGCTCGTTCAAGCGAGTCCTAAAGCGCGCCGGCTTGCCCGAGAAGACGCGTTTCCACGACCTCCGCCACACGTGCGCCACGCTCCTGCTGTCGCGCAACGTCAACCCCAAGATCGTCTCGGAGATGCTGGGGCACGCCAACATAGCCATCACCCTCGACACCTACTCGCACGTGCTGCCCGACATGCAGGAGGGGGCCGCGAGGGCCCTGGAGGAAGCACTGCGATAGCCCAGAGCAGCCCGCGTTGCAGTACGGTTGCAGTAAAAGGCCCCCGGGCCGGGACCGGGGGCTCTCTTCTGTTTCTGCGTTTTGCAGGAAGTATAAGGAGTGGACCTGACGAGACTCGAACTCGTGACCTCTGCCATGCGAAGGCAGCGCTCTCCCAGCTGAGCTACAGGCCCAAATTGAAGCCCGGCTATCCTAACACAGAAGCCGTTCGCTCCAAAGTGGGCGATGCTGGTTTCGAACCAGCGACCTCTGCCGTGTGAAG
>JADDPR010000072.1 GCA_016781775.1 Rubrobacter sp.
GCTCTCATCGCCGGCATCGAGCGCGAGGTACGAGCCGACGGAGAGCGCCGGGAACTCGCGCCGAAGTCGGATCAGGCGCCGGACAAGGGTGAGCATCGATCGCGGATCGTCTCGCTGGGCCTGCACGTTGATCCCGCCCGGGTCGTAAACCGGTAGCCAGGGTTCGACGTTCTCCGAGGAGAAGCCTGCGTTGCGGGATGAGTCCCATTGCATCGGCGTGCGCGCCGGATCGCGGTTGTACGCGGGGTTGGCAATGCCCTGCGGATCCCGGGCCGCCTCCGGTGGCACCTTCGCGTCCCGCATACAGATCTCGTCGCCGTAGTAGAGGGTGGGCACTCCCCGGAAGGTCAGGAGAAGCATCTGCGCCGTCCTACTCAAGTCGGGACCGACACGGCTCGCGATCCTCGGGTTGTCGTGGTTGCCGAGAACCCAGTTCGGACCGGCGCCCTCCGGGAGCGCGGCTTCGTACTGCTCGACGAGTTCGCCGACGGCCTTGAACCCCCATTCGGGCAGAAGGAGGAGGCCGAAGTTGAACGGCATGTGCAGCCCGTTCAGCGCTTCTCCGTAGTATTCCATCAAGCGCTTCAGGGGGAGGTAAGCCTCCCCGATCAGCACCCTATCGCCCTCATACTCGTCGGCCACGGCGCGTATCTCGCCGACTATCCCGAGGACCTCCGGACGATCCTCGGAATATATCCTGCGCTGGCGCTCGGCCAGTGGGTCTCCCGGTCGCCATTCGGGGTTCGGAGGATTGTCCCGGAGCTCGTCGTCCTTGGCCAGGCAGGGGAGCGCGTCGATCCGGAAGCCGTCGACGCCACGATCCAGCCAGAAACGCATCGTGTCGTAGATCGCCACCCGGACCTCCGGGTTGTGCCAGTCCAGATCCGGCTGCTCGACCTGGAAGGTGTGCAGGTAGTACTGCCGCGTCTCCTCGTCCCACTCCCACGAGCTTCCTCCCCCGTGGATGCTCTCCCAGTTGTTCGGCGGCGCGCCGCCGGGGCCGGGATCCCGCCAGACGTACCAGTCCCGCTTCGGGTTGTTCCGGGAAGAACGCGACTCCTCGAACCAGGGGTGCTCGTCGGAGGTGTGGTTGGGGACGAGGTCGATGATTACCCTGATACCGCGCTGGTGCGCCTCCCGTAGCAGCCGGTCGAAATCCGAGAGATCGCCAAACAGGGGGTCCACGTCGCAGTGGTCGGCGACGTCGTAGCCGAAGTCGGCCATCGGGGAAGGGTAGAACGGCGAGATCCAGACCGCATCCACACCGAGCCACTGGAGGTAATCCAACCTGGAGATGATCCCGAGTATATCCCCAACGCCATCGCCGTCCGAGTCCGCGAACGAACGAGGATATATCTGGTATATCACCCCGGTCTCCCACCAGG
>JADDPR010000046.1 GCA_016781775.1 Rubrobacter sp.
CAGAGCCCTCGGAGGAGCGGCATCGTAGTTGGTGGCGCAGGCTCATCGACGGCTGAGGTTCTTTTAATCCACCCACACGTAATTTGTTTCTGGGATCCAGCTTCAACCATCCCCTGGTGCCGGGCCCTCCTTTCTTTGCCTAACGCGAGATGAAGCCCGCACGGTCCAACCTATAGCCGGGGTCAATACCATATTGCCTCGAAACTGCATGGCCTTTCTGAGGCATACTCGCGTGTCTAAGAGGGTCGTGGGGCTGCTCCCAGATCCGACTCTTAATCCTTATGAGCGCGGTTGCCCGCACCACACAAGCATTCACCGCGCAGCCCCCGTCCTCCCGTCCCTGCTCGATCCTACTCAACCACGCGCCGGGGCTGCCGAATACGTGCGCTTCTGGCCCCAGAAACTCCCCCACCGAAGCCCTTCCTCGGAGAGCTTCGGAGCTAGTCTAAGGAGCCTCCCGGGGCGGTTTTAGGAGATGAATCCCCGCTCTTAATGATTTCGCGAAAAAAGAGGCCCCGAGAATCCCCGAAGGCCGATAAAACCGCCGATTGCGCCGCCCGTACTTGCCGGAAAACGGGTACGGAGGGAGTCCTGGAAGAAAACAACCCCATGGAGGTCCCCCGGGGGACCCCCATGAGAGCGCCCCGAAAGAGGGCTCCGGGCTCATAATACGGGCCAAGAAGAACGCGGGGTTGCAGAGGGAGGAGGAGAGCCCGGCATGGGCGGCGTAGGTTCGGGCAGACGGCGCGGCGAAGGCGAGAGGGCCAAGAAGCGGACCACCAACCAGCACCCCGCGCTGGACGTGCGATCCCTCAAGCGCGACGGAACGATACGCCCGGGCCAAGAGCGGGTTGACGTCGTGGCGCACTTTCGTAAGCGCGCGGGGGCGACGTCACCGGGCCCGGAGCGGGTAGAAGTCGCGGCGCGCCTCGGCCTCGCGTGGACGCCCTGCAACTACGGCGGCTCAAGGCCTTGGTTTCTGTGCCCGGGGGCCGGGTGCGGCCGGCGCGCGGCGATCCTCTACGGGCCGACGAGCCCCCCGCTGTGCCGCCTGTGTCTTGGCCTCGCCTACGCCAGCCAGAGCCGCGCGGCAAGCGAGGACTGACCACCCGGAGAATACGGCCCTTTCGGGGCTTTGATGAATCGTCCGGAGCGCCGAGTAGTGTAGTAGGCGGAGAAGATCCCCGCTTCTTCACACTACGAGCACCAGCGTGTTTCGAGCCGGCGTCAGTCTGCCCTCGAGCGTTCCAGGAGGTCGCGTATCCAAGCCTCGACCGTCGGGCGCACCTCGTCCCGGCGTCCGGCAACGGTACCGAACGCCCCGTAGGCGACGCTCGCCACAAGGGGGGTAAACAGCTGCGAGGTGGTTCCTCCCTCCGCCGCGCACCGCTCGGCCTGGCGGAGCAGGTCCTTGGGTGGGTCAGCTAGATAAGCTGCAACTTCGGGAGACACGCCTTTTGTTTTGCCAAGGTCCCCTACGGCATCTTGCGAAACCGTTGGGGAGGGTTCGAAACGGTTGTTTTGTTTCCCCGGCGTTTTGTGAGCTTCGCGGGGGGATATGGTTTCAACTGTTTCGGACCGTTTCGACTGTTTCGGATCGGGCCCATCGGGAGCAGGATTTTCGGGCCCAACACCGCCCCCGTCGTCCGGACCGTTGTGGGTAAAAAGACCGATCCCGTACCAGACCTTTCGGCGCGTCTTGGGATCCCTGCCGGCGCGGAAGCCGCGCTCCCTGAGCATGGACCCGAAACGTGTCTGCGTCTCGGGGTTCTCACCGGCGGACGTGCACCAACCCTTGTAGGCATCGTAGAGCGGGGTCGCATCGGCGTGGGCGTCCTCGTGCAGCACGCAGCGCTCCTCCATAAAGGCGGCCAGCACGTCCATCTCGGCGCGGTAGGCGTCTGTGGCCACGCGCACCTCTTCGGGCTCTCCGAGGCCGTTCTCCCGCCAGTCGAGGCAGCCGCGCACGGCCCAGGCCAGGATGCCGGATCTCTCGGCGCGGAGCATCTCGGGGAGCTTCTTGTTCTTCTCGTGCTCGGGGATCGTTACGTCGAATGGCACGAGCTTTATACGCCTCCAGATGGCGTGATCGGCGCCGCGCACAACGGGCTTGTGGTTGGCGGCGAGGAGCAGCTTGTGCGTCGCTTCGAATTCCCAGAAGTCCTCCCGCATGCGCCGAGCCTTGATCCGGTCTCCCCCGGTAAGCTGCTTCACCAGAGACTCGGCCAGGCGCTTCCCCTCCTCCACCTCGATGGAGGCCACTAGACGCGCGCCTTTTAGGTCGGCGAGCTCGGTGGGGTGGGAGCTCGCCTTGACCGTGAGCAGCTCCGGCGCGGCTTGCTTGCCGTACTCACCCAGGGTATCGAGCAGCGCGTTGATGATCGTGCTCTTGCCGTTCCCGCCGAGCCCGTGCAAGAAGACCAGCACCTGCTCCGACGTGTCGCCCGTCAGGCAGTACCCGACGAACCGCTGAAAAAATCTGCGCAGTTCGGGACTCGGCAGCAACCTCTCGAGGACCGCTTCCCAAGTGGGCGCTTCGGCGTCCGGGTCGTACTCTACGGGTGCCAGCTTGGTGATGAGGTCCTCTCGCCTGTGCTCGCGTAGCTCCCCGGTACGGAGTTCTACGGTGCCGTTTTCGACGTTCAGGAGCCACGGATCTTTGTCGAGGTCCTCGGGTCGTACGGGGATCCCCGGCTCGGACTCGGCCAAGACAACCATCGCCTCGACTCGGCTTCGGGCTTCGGAATTGATCGCGTGTTGGGCCAGCTGCTTGCGAAGCTCGGCGTACTCCGGCTTCTCGGCCTCCCCGTAGATCGATCGCGTGGTCTCTTTGGCCCGCCGTCCTACCTCGCCTGTGTCGTCCACCCTCCACCGGGTGCCGTCGTACCCAAGCCATTTTCTCCAAGCGTGGATGTAGCGCAGGTCTTGACCGTGCCGGGCGACGAGGCGCTCGGCGTTGCCCATATCGGTGGTGTTGTACGGCATGTTGGCGGGGCGTTTGCCGTCACCGCGTACGAGATCCTCAAACTCTTTGTCGACCCGGGTGTTGCGGGGCCTGTGTCTCGGCGGCGAGTAGGACGCGGTTTTGCCCGACAGAGCCTTCGCGATGGTGTCCCTGAGGTAAGTCCGGTGTTTGTCCCACTTCTCACGCTTGCACCCCGAACCGCGCATGATGCGCTCGATCTGCGCCTCGTCCTGCGTATAGAACGCGATCCTTCTCGCCAGGCTGAGGTCCCGTTCTGACTTGCTCTTGAACTGCCCTCCGCCCCGGTAGACGGCGCGGAACTCGGCTCCGTTCTTTGCGTTCTCCGCCCGACGAACGACCTCGGCGTCGGTAAACGCGGGGCTCGTGGCCGGCGCCCGCTCCGCCGAAAGAGTGTCGCCCCTTCTAAGGTACTCATAGAACTCGTCGGCGGCGGCTTGCGCTTCCCTGATCGGCGCATCGTGCACCACGGCGCCCGTCACGGTGAAGAACCTCCCGGAGCTATACAGCTCGCCTTCGGGCCGGTTGGTCCCCTTGGGGAGTTTCGCTTTGCAGATGATGTGGAACCCGTTCCCCGACGGCGACCGCTCGGTGTAGGAGTCGAAGAGATCGATCCAGCGCCGCGCCTGATCCTCGGTCGCGTCGTCTATGTCCGCTCCGCAATATGGGTTGCCCTCGTGAAAGACGAAGCCGATGCCGTCGAGGCGGTCGTCCTGCTGGTAGGCGTTGACCGCGTCCTCGAACGTCGTCCAGGTTGAGTGATCTGTGCTGTCGGCGCGCTTGCCGTTGACCTGATACAGGACCTTGGTCGGCTTCCCGTCGCGGTACTCGCGCTTCCACACAACCCACGCCTTTTCGGCCTTGAGCTCCCCGGGGATATTGTCGACGAGAAGCTCTTCTACCCCCTCAATCGCCTCAGCGCTGCTTTCGAGCCCGTCTCTGCTATTATGCATGATGCTTTATTCGACTCCTTCGTATCTATCGCCGATTACGTCGGAGGCTTCGGGCTCATGTGGTAGTGATGTCACCTTTTGGTGCGATGAAGTGCACTTTTTTGTGACATCATGTTAAGCTGATTCCTAAACCTTAGAGGAGGTAAGGGTGCCAGCGTGTATGGTTCCCGGAGCCTCGAGAAAAGCCGCGGGGCCTAATCCGCGGCTTTTCTTCTGCCGTGCGTCTACGACACTAGTCCCTCCCCTCTTCCAACAAGTCCCTCAGGGGAACGTCCAAAGCGGCGCAGAGGCCTTGGAGGGTTCTTATCGTGGGGGACACGCGCTCCCTCTCGATGCGGGATAACTCTTCCCGGCTGATACCCGCCTTTTGGGCGAGGTGGTTCTGCTTCATACCGCGCTCGTCTCGCATGTTCCTGATGTGGCGCCCGATCCCCAACAAACGCTCATTGCTCGCCGGCGGATTAATTGTTCGCTACCTCACGCTGCCTCGACCTACTCGGGGGAATCTCCACGCCGCCCTGTTTCAAGTCGACCGCCAGGATGCCGTCATCCCGCTGCTCTACCTCATAGCGTCGCGAAACGCTGTGGTCTATCCCATAGTGGTTCACGAACGATAAGCAGTTGACCGTGTAATTCGACGGCTTGCTCCCCGGGGTTCTTCCGAGCACCGGTTTCACGGGGAATGCGTATGGCTCTCCGGGTGTGGCCGCTTTCAAGCCAATAACCCGATCCGGTTTGCTAAAAAGCAGTTCGATTTCCTCGGGCTCCCCAAGTAGCTCGAAAGTTGCGCGGTTAAAGGAGAAGTTCCCCCGTTTATTCACCGTGACGAATGGGCCCTTGGACGTAGGCGCAGTTGTTCTTTCGAATCGCTCGAACTCCATGGGTCTCCTCGTGTTCGTTGCCACAGTCGTAGTGTAGCGGAGTTGATTGTGTAGTGTAAAGTGTCGTAGGTCCACTCGATAATTGTCGATGTCAAGCATGTCGTAGCGACATACGGAATATCTTGTGAATATTTGGGCGCGAATACCGTCTTAAGGCTAGCTAAAGTGGTGATGTTGTAGGAGTCGCAGGGGTTGTCTGAGTATCACAAAGGGGAGAGTGCAAAGGGGCAGTAGCGTAGCACTGCACGTCGGCCACGCAAGGGCGGGTTCTGGAAAGTTTTGCGGAGCAAACCCGTAGGGTGGCCGGCAGGCCGAGTTCTCCGGGGGCCCTTGCGGCGAGCACCTCTCCGAAGCTTTGCCCCAATGCTATCCCCAGGAGTTCACCTCCAAGTGTGGTCAGAATGGGCTACGAGATGAATGCAACGAGTGTACGGCTTCCGATAAGGTAAGCTCCCGGTGACTCGTCGGGCATTCACCTTCTCGCATCTTTATTCACCCCCACAATATGTTGT
>JADDPR010000003.1 GCA_016781775.1 Rubrobacter sp.
CGGGGCTCGACCTCGCGGGCGTCTTCAACCTCGACGTGATGGAGGACGCCATCGCGATCCAGGACCACATCCGCGAGCATCGGCCCGAGAGGGCGGTTATCGCGGGCGGGGGCTACATCGGCCTGGAGATGGCCGAGAACCTCAGGCGCCTGGGGATGCACGTCAGCTTGGTCCAGCGCGGGGATCAGCTCTTCTCCTCGGTGGACACGGACGTCGCCGCCCCGATCGACGACGAGCTCGAGCGTCACGGGGTGGACGTGAGCCTCTGCGATGCCGTGGTGCGGGCGTGCGAGGGCAGCCACGGGCGCGTGACGGACGTCCTCACCAGCGAGGGCGCGGTCCCGGCGGACCTGGTCGTTTTGGCGGTAGGGGTACGGCCGAACGCGGGGCTCGCCCGTTCCGCCGGCGTCGCCCTCGGCGAGACCGGCGCTATCGCCGTCGACGACCACCTACAGACGAACGTCCCCGGCGTGTTCTCGGCCGGCGACTGCGCCGAGCATTGGCACCGGCTCTTAGGGCGGCCCGCCTGGGTTCCTTTGGGCACGACCGCGAACAAGCAGGGCCGCATAGCGGGGCGCAACGCCGCCGGGGGCGAGGAGGCCTTCTCGGGGATCCTGGGCACGGCCATTACGCGGGTGTTCGACCTCGAGGTGGCCCGCACCGGCTTCACAGAAGGCGAGGCCAAGGCCGAGGGACTGGATTGCGTCGCCGCCACGCTCGACTCCCGCGACCACGCCGGCTACATGCCGGGCGCGAAGCCGCTCACCATCAAGCTGGTCGCCGAACGGGGGACCGGGCGCTTGCTGGGCGCCCAGGCGGTGGGGCGAAAGGGCGCGGACAAGCGCATCGACGTGGCGGCAACCGCCCTGTACGCGGGGCTCACGGTCGAGGACCTCACCCGCCTCGACCTGGAGTACGCGCCGCCGTTCAACGGTGTGTGGGACCCCTTGCAGGTCGCGGCCACCTCGCTCCTCAGGCAGGGCTTGTAGGGTGGGCAAAGGAGAGCGGCACGACAACGTCCAACGGGATGGGGAAGAAGAGGACCGGCCGAGGCTCGGGGTCTTCGGGCTGCCCTTCCGGACGCTCCTCTCTCGGGAGGTCAGAAGGTTCGCGAGGGTGTGGACCCAGACCCTGCTCGCCCCCCTCTTCACCTCGGCGCTCTACATCGTGGTCTTCGGCTACGGCCTCGGCAGCCGCATACGCGAGGTCGAGGGGGTTCCGTACCTCGAGTTCATCCTCCCCGGCCTGATCCTGCTCGCCGTCATCACCGGCGCCTACGGCAACACCTCCTCGAGCCTCTTCGACGCCAAGCGCGAGCGCTACATAGACGACGTACTCATAAGCCCGATAACGCCCTTGCAGATGGCCCTGGCCTACGTCCTGGGC
>JADDPR010000286.1 GCA_016781775.1 Rubrobacter sp.
CAGGACTTCAGGCTGATGGTCCAATCCCTGGGGCTTGGCATGAACAGATAGCACAACCCCTTGTAGATCATTGCTACCCCATGGGGCTTCACCGATAATCTAGCCCGATGAGCACCCACGAGAGCCACCGATCGTACGCGCTTCCCACGGCTCCGAGGCCCGCCTCGGACCGCGGGGCCGTCTACGTCGAGGTCGAGGAGAAGGAGGCGTGGAACGCCGCGGTCGCGAACCTCGGCGGGAGCGTCCTCCAATCCTACGAGTGGGGCGAGTTCCGTCGCCACGGCGGCTGGACCCCTTTGAGGCTCCTCGCCGAAGACGGCGCCTCGGCCGCCCAGGTGCTCCTGCGGCGCCTGCCCGGGGTAGGCGGCTCGCTCGCCTACGCCCCGCACGGCCCCCTCGCCTCCGACTCCGCGGACCTGCCCGCGGTCGCCCGGGCGGTCGCCGCCCACGCCAAACGCTGCGGGGCGCGTCTCATCGAGATAGAGCCGCGCGTCGTGGACGCCCCCGACATGGAGACGGAGGGTTTCAGGAGGAGCGCGAGCTCCGTGCAGCCGCGCTGCACCCTCGTCGTGCCCGTGCGCGAGAGCGCGGAGGCCCAGTACGCTGCGCTCCCGAAGGAGGCCCGCTACGGCATCCGGCGTGCCCTGCGACTCGGCATCGGGGCAGAGACCTCGATGGACGAAGGGGTCGACCTCGAGTTCTTTCTGGACCTTCTGGAGGGGACCGCCGAGCGACAGTGGTTCGGCCTCAGACCGCGCGACTACTACAAGCTGCTCTTGCAGGAGGTGCCTGCGTCCCTGATCCTGGCGCGCCGCGAAGGCGAGGAACGCCCGGTAGCCGGCGCCATGGTCCTCACCTTCGGGGAGGAGGCGTACTACCTCTACGGCGCCTCGATTTCCTCCGAGGGCGAGAACCTGTACGCCTCCTACCTCGCGCAGTTCGAGGCCCTCTCCGCCGCCCGCCGGGCGGGCGCCACGCGCTACGACATGTGGGGTATCCCCTGCAAACCGCACGCGAGGCACCCCCTCTGGGGCGTCTACTAGTTCAAGAAGAAGTTCGCCGAACCCGGCCACGAGGAACGCTACGCCGGGGCCTACAAGAAGTACCTGAGCCCCCTACAATCCCACCTCGCGAGGGTGGGCATCAAGAGCTACTACACCCTCCAACGCCTCCGCGGGAAGAGTTCCGGTCCCATCGCCGACTGAGGGGACCCGGCCAACCGGAGGCGGCTGGGCTCCCCTCGACGGCTCGCTACCCTTGGTTGGAACTCTGCTTCCACAGTCCCTGGGACGGTACCCGTAACGCGCGGTTGAACTTGCTCGAGGAGTTCTCCCACGCGATGACCGCCGTCAGCTCGACCACGCCGTCGTCGGGGA
>JADDPR010000139.1 GCA_016781775.1 Rubrobacter sp.
TGCGCCGCTCGGCCTCCCGCGCCTCGCGCAGGTCCTCCTCGGCCCGCTTGCGCTCCGTGATGTCGCGGACGACCGAGCACACGACCTGCTTGCCGCTGTAGGAGATCGCGCTCCCCGAGACCTCGACGTCGATCCTGGAGCCGTCCTTGCGCCGGTACTCCCTCTCGCCGATCCAGATCCGACCGAGCTCGAGGACGCGCTCGACGTTCCGGTCGACGCCCTCTGCGTCTTGCGGGACGAGATCGTAGAGGGTTATCCGCGTGACCTCCTCTGGGGCGTAGCCGAACATCTCCCGGAAGGCGAGGTTGGCTTCGAGGATGCGCTTGGTCCTGGGCTCGAACAGGAAGATGCCCTCCCCGGCCTGCTCGACCACGGCCTGGTAGCGCTCCTTGCTCTCCCGCAACCCTCTCTCCCTCTCCCGCAGCTGCGCGAGCGCGGATTCCAGCCGGGCGGTGCGCTCCGCTACCCGATTCTCGAGCTCGGCGTTGAGCTTGCGGATCTCCCCCTCCGCCCGCTTGCGCTCGGTGACGTCGCGGGCGACGAAGAGGACCGAGTCCTCCTGCATCGGCGAGACGGTCCCGTCGAACCACACCTCCCGCCCCTCGATGTCCAGGCTGTACTCGACGGCTACGGTGCGCCTGGTCTTTAGGGCCTTGCGGATGCCACCCACGAACAGGTTGGCCTGCTCCCTCGGGAAGATCTCGTGCAGCGTCCGGCCGATGATCTCCTCGGGGGGCCTGTACAAAAGGGAGGGGTTGGTCGGCGCGATCTCGAGGTAGCGGCCCTCCGAGTCGAGCACCATTATGACGTCGGTCATGGCCGCGAGGAGCGCCCGCAGCTCGGCCTCGGAGTTTCGCAGCGCTTCCTCGGCCCGCTTACGCTCCGTCACGTCCCGCACGACGGCGAGCACGAAACGCCCCTCGGCGTCCGCCTCCGGCAGAGGCTCGATGGGGCTGAGGGTCAGCTCTATGTTTAGCTCCTCGCCGCCCTTGCGAACAGCCGGTAGATCCAGGACCGTGTACGAGTCTATGTAGGGCCCGTGGCCGGTGTCGCAGTAGCGGGAGAGGCCTTCGCGGTGCCTCCCTTTGAGGCGGTCGGGGACGAGCTCCTCGACGCTGAGCCCCAGCGCCTCCTCGGGCGAGTAGCCGAAGACCTCGGTGGCGGCCCAGTTCCACAAGACGATCCGTCCGGACCCGGCCTCCGCCACGATCACGGCGTCGCGCACGTTCTCGAAGAGCTTGCCGATGCCCAGGTCCTGTGGCCTCACTCTAAACCCCCGAGACGTGCCACGGGCTACCCGCCCCTCTTCTGACCAGAACAGCGAGCCACTGCTCACGCATCACCACTACTTTGTCTTCGCTAACATAACCACAAAGTCTGCCGCT
>JADDPR010000279.1 GCA_016781775.1 Rubrobacter sp.
GTGGTGGAACGATCCCAGGGTCACCTTGTGCTCCAAGAGCGCCTCGGCGGCATCACGATCGTTGACCCGCGCCAGCAGCCGGCCCCAGGAGCCGACCGCCGGCTTGAGGACCACCGGGTAGCCCATCTCCTCGATCGCGGCGAGGGCCGACTCCGGGGTGAAGGCGATCACGGTTCGCGGCGTGGGTACGCCCTCCCGAACCAGCGCCACTGAGGTTAGCAGCTTGTCGCCGCAGACGTTCGCCACCCCGTAGGTGTTGACCGTGGGGACGCCCCAATCCTCCAGCACCTTGAGGGTGTAGAGCGCCCGCAGGTGGTTGATGCAGCGCTCCAGCACCACATCACAGGCCAGCAAATCGGCCCGCCGCGCGTTCAGGTCCAGGGTCAGATCCCGGTCGTCGAAGCGCACCACCCGGACGCCGCGCCGCTCAAGTTCCCCAAGCAGCAGCTTTTCCTCGACGCGGACGCGGGAGAGGAGAACTCCGACGGTGCTGGAGGGGGGCATGAGGGTAGGACTCCTGAACGATGAAGCCGAAGGAGCGGGGGCAGGATCGAGGAGGCCTTGCTGCGCCCCCTTCCCGAGCTCCTCCAGGAAGGCGTCGGACCTGTTCGTTGGTCGCGATTGTCGCACGGTCGTAGGATGACACCTTGAGCTCGAGGCAGAAGGAACCCTCCGGCGACCACGGGGGGATGCAGTCGGGTCTCGGCCGCGCACGCGGTCGCGTTGTCTTCCTGCCCAGAAGACGAAGCGTTAGGGCTTTTCCACCATCCCTGTCGTGTGAAACATGCGCGGCGGCCTGGACTCCATCTCACGTCGGATGGGGCGGATCCACCGTGAGGTGCCGGATCTCGGGAGGCCCCGAGGTGGAGCGGTCAATGCCCGTCCGCAATGTACCCCCATGGGGGTTTACCGCCGAGAGATGCTGCCTGAGGGGAATGACGACCCAACGGCCGGCTAGGTGTTCGCGCAAGGAGGTTCCCGCCGATCGGCACAGTCGCCCTGCGTTGACATCGACAACGCGGCTTCGTCGTCTCGAAAAGGGGCCTTTCTGAGACGGCATCACCTCAGCACCGCGGGTGAACGCCTGCCCCCTACATACAATCGCTCGGGAATCTGCTCCTGCACATGCGCACGAGCGAGTCGAGGGATCGGACTCGCCGATCTCGGGCGGCCCCTCATCTGCCAGTGGGTCCGAGCGTCAGCTCAACTTCTTCGATCGGTGCCCGGGGAGGGGAATCGTTAGAGGTGTTCACGGCCGACAGCGCGGCTGGGCATGACAACGGGAAAGGGGCGGTGCCCGCGGACTCCCATGCACCTAGAGGCAAGAACCATCCGCCACACCATCGAGGA
>JADDPR010000092.1 GCA_016781775.1 Rubrobacter sp.
AAGACCGCCCCGAAGACTCCTTCGCCTCGGAGGGGCGCTAGGGCACCGTGGAGCACAGGAAGCTGGGGGAGGGCGGGGTCGAAGTCTCCGCCGTCGGGCTCGGGACGTGGCAGGTCCTGGACGTTCGGGGGCCGGCGGAGGAGGACCGCCACGAGGTCGTCCGGACGGCGCTCGAGGCTGGCGTAACCCTCTTCGACTCCTCGCCGATGTACGGGGAGGCCGAGAGGGTCCTGGGCGACGCCCTGAGGGAGCACGGCCGGGACCGGGCGACGGTCGCGACGAAGGTCTGGACTTCGGACGACGGGGAGGCGGAACCAGATCGAACGAGCCCTGGGCTTCTTCGGCGGGCGCGTCGAGCTCTACCAGGTCCACAACCTCGTCGCCACACAGAAGCGGCTGGAGATGCTGGAGCGCTTGAAGGAAGAAGGCAGGGTCCGCTCCGTCGGCGCCACCCATTATTCGCGCTCCGCCTTCCCGCAGTTGATGGACGTGATGCAGAGCGGGCGCGTGGACTTCGTCCAGGTCCCGTACAACGCCGCCGACGTCGCCGTCGCCGACGAGGTGTTGCCGCTCGCCGCAGAGCTCGGTCTCGGCGTGATCGTGATGGTCCCCCTCGGCTCCGGCCGCCTCGTCCGGAACGCGCCCCCGGAGGGAGACCTTCGCCCCCTCCGCGAGTTCGGGGTCGAGACGTGGGCCCAGGCGCTCCTGAAGTTCGTACTCTCCGACCGGCGCGTCACCTGCGCCATCCCGGCCACGAGCTCTCCGGAGCGCGCGCGGGAGAACGCCCGCGCGGGCGAGCCGCCCTTCTTCGGCGAGGAGGAGCGGGAGTACGTCGGGCAACTGGTCCGGAGCCGTTAGGTTTCTGTATATTGAAGGGCATGCCGGTACCGGTCTACCATGCGCTCCTAAATCCCACGTTGGTGGCCTTGAGGCGGCTGGGGGGCAGCGCGTCCATCACGGAGTTGACGGAACAAGTCGTCGAAGACCTGCAACTTCCGCGAGATGCGGTGGAGCAACCTCATCCCGGGACACGCAACCAAACAGAGTTGGAATACCGCCTTGCGTGGGCGCGGACCTATTTGAAGAAATACGGCATGATCACGAACTCCGCCCGTGGGGTGTGGGCATTGACTCCGAGGGGTCATGAACAGGAGACGGTAAACCCGCAGGACGTGGTTCGTGTGGTGAGAGAGCAGTCTGTGCACGAGCGACAGGGGCGAGCGAAACCGGAAGAGAATGAGACTCACGGGGCTGTGCCGCAGGCCGAAGCGGAAATGGCTTCCTGGCGCGAAACACTCGCGAACACACTACTAGGCATGCCTCCCGACGCCTTCGAGCGGCTATGCCAGCGTCTTCT